>DASXVI010000224.1:0-5789 GCA_036504315.1 Nitrospirota bacterium | reverse complement strand
CTCCTCTTCAAATGGGCCTTAAAGCTGATCTACTGATAAAATCCTTGCCGTATTAAAAAGTATTACAAGCCTTTCTCCCAACCGGCCTATCCCGTCGAGATATTCGGCCTCCACGCCGCCTATTACGGAAGGCGGCGGTTCAATACCAGATTTCTTCAGCTGGAAAACTCCCGTAACCCGGTCGACTATTATCCCCTGAAGGGTCGCGCCGTCCGCAATCACGATAAGCCTCGTGGTGCGGGCCCTCGCCGCCTCTTCGAGCGACAACCTCCTGCGTATGTCGAATACCGGTATTATCACGCCCCTGAGCGATGTGATGCCCAGGACAAAATCCGGGGTGCGCGGGACCTCGGTTATGTGCTGCACCTTTATAATTTCGCGGACATCGTCCACCCTGACCGCATACTCTTCGCTTCCGAGCATGAAGGACAGGTACTCTATGACCGCCTGCTCCGCATCGGCCTCGGGCAGGCCCTGCCCGGGTTTATCCTTGGCCGGCGGGACCGGGGGGGCCGGCTCATCGGGCTTCCTTCCGGAAGCCGTACTGCCTTTCGAGTCCTTATCCGGAGCGTTGCCGGCCGGCTCGGCAGAAGGCCCGTCGTCAAGCACTTCGTCCTCGCCATCGAGTAACTCGTCGGGAAGAGGCTCTTCCTCCTCCTCATCAGAAAGCTCCTGGGGCATCTCGTCACCCGGCCCGCCAACGGGTTCATCTGAAGCCGTCTCGCAAGGGCTGGCGGCATCCTCCACTACAGGGGACGGACCGGACTCTTCAGTCGGCGGACCGGACTCTTCAGCCGGAACAACGGCCTCTTCAGGCGTTTTTCCGCCCTGTTCCGCCAGCTCTTTTGCCCTCTTTCTGATCTCTATCAGGTCCATTTATACCCGTCCGAGTTTATAGCCCCAAATCGGCCGCAGCGTCCACGACCGCCTCGGGAGTGATGTACCGCGCCCCGGCGCCGAGCCCGTTTAAGAGCGCGCCGGTCGCAAGCGTGTTGATAACCCTTGGTATACCGTTTGAAAGCCTGTGCAGGGCCTCGACGGCGGCGGGCGTGAACAGCTCCCCGTCCCTCCCGCCAACCCTCAGCCGGTGCTCTACATAGCGGGAGGTCTCGTCTCTATCGAGCGCCATCAGATGGAAGGACATCCCTATCCTCTGCCGCAGGGCGGCATAGGCCGGACGCTTCAGCCTCGCGCGAAGTTCGCTCTGCCCGATCAGCACGAGCGCAACGAGGTTCTTGTCGTCGAGCTGGTAATTGGTCAGCAGGCGGAGTTCGTCGAATGTATCCTTGTCCGGGATAAGCTGCGCCTCGTCTATGATAAGAACGGGGCAGACCTTCTCCTCGTACAGCCTGTATAACTGCTCGTTTATCTGCTCCAGCAGGTCGCTTTTGAAGTGCTGCGGCCTCTCGACGCCGAGTTTCTTTGCAAGCGCGCGCAAAAATTGGGCGGGGGAGAGCACCGGGTTGGTTATGAGGATGGGCTTGAACGAATCGTCCAGCGCGTCTATCAGCGCACGGGAGAGGGTGGTCTTGCCGGAGCCGATGTCGCCGGTAAGCAGTACGAAGTCGCGCTCTTCCACGGCATATTGAAGACGGGCAAGCGCCTCGGCATGGCCTTTGCTGTAGTAGAGGAACGACGGGTCCGGCGTCTTTGAGAAACACCGTGCCCGCAACCCGTAGAACTCTTCATACATACTTGTACCTCACGCCTGCTCATTAATGCGGTACGCCCTACCGTCTCATCGTCGCTTCGTCTATCAGCGATTCGACATCCAGCACCAGTACTACGTCGTTGTCGCCTGTCTCCGTCGCGCCCGCAATGCCGGGGATGTTCTTCAGCTTCTCGCCTATGTTCTTTATCACTATCTCCTGCTGGCCGACGAGCCTGTCCACGACGAACCCTATCCTCTTCTCCGCGATGCCCGCGACCACGATATAAAGGAAGTCCGCCCCCGCGCCGCCCGTCCCGTCGTCGTCCAGCCCGAAAACCCTGTCGAGCCGCAGAAGCGGCAGGGTCTCGCCGCGAAGCGAAATCACCTCCCTCTTCTCGATGGTGGTGATACGGTCGTGCGTGACCATCAGGGTCTCGAGCACGGATGAGAGCGGCACCGCGAACTTCTCGCGGCCGACCTTGACCATCAGGGCCTTGATTATAGCGAGCGTAATGGGAAGGGTGATTGTAAACTTAGTGCCCCTCCCGATGGCGGTGTCGATATCAATCACGCCGGAAAGCTTTGCGACATTCTTCTTTACAACATCCATTCCGACGCCCCGGCCTGAGACGTCGCTGACCTTTTCCGAGGTCGAGAAGCCCGGCAGAAAAACGAGGTCGAGCATCTCACGCCTGGTAAGCGTGACGCCCGGGTCGAGCAGGCCCTTCTCGATGGCCCTCCTCTTGACCTTTTCGTGGTCTATTCCGCCGCCGTCGTCGTCGACCGTGATGACGACCCTGTTCCCTTTCGGGAACGCGTTCAACTGGATATGGCCCCTCTTGGGTTTCCCGCGCCTCGCCCGTTCCTCAACGCTCTCCACGCCGTGGTCTATCGCGTTCCTTATCATGTGCATCAACGGGTCGGAAATATCTTCGACGACCAGCTTGTCCAGTTCCGTATCTTCGCCGAGCATTTCTATCTCGACATCTTTCTTCAGTTCGGCCGCATACTTCCTGACGGCCTGGGCCAGCCTCGTGAATATCTGGCCGATGGGCACCATGCGGACCTCTATGACGCCCTCCTGGAGCTCGCCGAGCTTCCTGTCGAACTCGCGGCTCGTCTTGTAGAGGTCTATCGCGATGCCCGTGAAGCCCTGCATCCCGCGCAGTTCCTTGCTTATCTGGAGCATCATGCTCTTGACCAAGACCAGCTCCCCGACTATGTTCATCAGACGGTCGAGCCTTTTGATGTCCACGCGGACGGTCTTTGAGAGGCTCCGAAGCGACGAACTGGCGGCTTCCGACTTTGCGGCGGTATTCCTGTATTTTATCTCGATGGAACTTATACGGGGGGCGGCGACCTCGGAGGCGATCTTTTCAAAGGCGTCCTTGGTGCCTATCAGCAGGTTGAACTCGATGCCTTCTTCGGGGTTGATGCCGGATGACGGCAGGGTGCTTATTATCTCGCCCTTCCCGCGGAGCTTGTCGTTTAACGCGGTCAGGTCCTTGTCGAACGTGGCCAGGTCGAACCTCGCCTTGACGAGCACGATATTGTTCCGCGCCTTTATGTTCTCCTTGAGGCGGTGTTCTTCATATTCGGTGAGGACGGATACTATGCCGTTGTCGATTTCGAGGTCTTCGGTGATAGTCTTCTTTTCGGACAGGCTCCTCGATACCATCGCCTCGTCAATCATGGCGACCATGTCCGCATAGCCGGAGCTTTCCACGCCCCCGCGTCCTATGTCGCCGGACAAATCCTTCAGGCGGTCCATAGCCGCCGCAATGGCAGAGGTTACGTCCAGGGTTATCTCGACCTTGCCGAGCCTCAATGCGTCCAGCAGGGATTCGAGCTTATGGGCAAGCGAGGAAATCCCGTCGAACCCGAACATCCCGGACAGGCCCTTCAGGGAATGCACGCCCCTGAATATCGCGTTCACGATATCTTGGTCCACCGACCCGGCATCGACCATCGTCTCCATCTGGAGGAGGTGCTGGTTCAGGTCCTCGAGTATGTCCTCCGCCTCGGCAAGAAATTCCGCCTTGGATTTATCGTCCTTGCTCTGCAATTCATACCTCTCGCTGTCGTGCCCTCAGCTGTCCCGTAGCCCCGGTTACTCTATGCCAAGCACCTTTCTGACCATGTCCTGAAGCTCGTTCCCTTTGAACGGTTTGACGAGGTATCCCGAAGCCCCGAGCGTCATACCCCTTTTCCGGTCTTCTTCGCTCTTTTCGGTGCTCACAACTATCAGGGGGGTTTCTTTATACTGGGGGTGCCCTTTGACGAAACTGATAAGCTCAAGGCCGTTGATGTCGGGCATGTTGATGTCGGTGATTATGAGGTCAAACTTGTGGGCGGGCAGTGCCTTCAACGCGTCGAACCCGCTTCCGGCCTCAAAGCTCGTGAAATCCGGCATCTGTTCCACAGTAGCCCTGATCAGGCCTCTCATCGCGCGCGAGTCTTCGACAATCAAGACATGGAAAGCCATTCTTTAGCTCCTTGAGAACTGTCCTCGTGCTCTGTTAGGCGGCCCCGCTACCTGCCAGCCTTCTGCCTCTCAAATTCCTGTATGCGGCGCTCAAGCAGCGCCTTTTCCATGGACAACCCGGCCTGAAAGATAAATATCTCCAGCCCGGCTATGCTGGGCAGAGGCTTGTTGTCCGGTAGGTTGTCCCCGTAGAGGATGGCGACGACCTTGCCCTCGCATATCAGCGGTATCAGGAAAAAACCGTTCGGCTCCCTGCCGCCCAGCTCACGCACAAGGTATGTGTCCCAGGCGCTCTCCGTGAACTCGCCCACTTTGCTTCTTTTGTCCCGGATAACCTCGGTAAAGATGGTCGTCTCGGAGACCGGGACCTTTATCCGCCGCACATGCTGGTCCGCCTGGTCGTCCATGACGTCCACGCCGAACTGGCCCAGCCCTTTGATATGTTCCCGCGTAACCATGAAAAGCACTGCGCGGTTCACGACTTCGCTCGCATACCTGAGCACAAGCAGCGTAATTTCGGCGTTGGCGGAAGGCGAGCGCAACTCTTCGAACATCGCCTTGAGCGTGTTCATCTCACGCATCCGCTCGTGCGCGGCCTTCTCTTCGAGAGAGACCTGGCGCCTCGGCGCCATACCCTGCTCTTCGAGGAACTCTGTAAACTCGGACTTCTTTCTGCTCGTCTCGGAGGCATCGTCCGCGGAAACCGCAGCTGGGCCAGAGGGCGTCCCGCTGTCGCGTTTTCGCTCGTCCATCACCCTTGCGCCTTCCATCAGAAGGTACTCGGGGTTTATCCCGGCCTTGAGAAGGAATTCCTGGGTGACGACCTCGATCTTGTCCGAGGGCGAGACATCCCCGAGTTCAAAGTTGAAAAAACCGTCCACCCAGGACAGGAGCGAGTAGATCATGTCCTCGATCTGCTCGCGAATTATATCCTCCAGCGTCTCCTGGGAAAGAGAGCCGTTCTCAACCAGTATCTGCCCCAGGCGCTTCCCGCCTTTAATGCTTTTTTGTATTTCAAGGGCCCGGGTCAGGTCATTTTCGGTAATGAGCCCCTTGCCGATAAGGATGTTGCCAAGCGTATCCCGCAGGTTGTCTGTGGCCGCCTGGACTATTTGACCGTTCCTGAACACGACTACGGCGGCGCCGGCCTTGCTCTTCAAGACCAGAGTGCCCGTTTTCTTGCTCAAGCTTATAATCTGAAATATGTCTGAAAGAGCAAGGTCTTCCAGACGGCCGACCAAACTCATGGGTCCCCCGTATTGCTGTATTCCTGGAGCTTCCAGATTATAACATACGGCGGACGGCTTTTTCAACCGCTTTATTAGATAAATTATTGAGTTTTTTAGTAGTTTTTATCGAATGGCGTGCGGGGCTCCAAGCCCTGCGAGGAGTTTTAGCGCGGCATCCCTGCGTCCGGCGTCCTGGGCGTATCCGGCAGCGGCCTCGGCCTTTTTTATCGCATCGCCGGTCATCCCGTTAAGCCTCAGGGCATCCGCAAGGTGGTAGTTTGCGTCGAAATCCAGGGGGGCGATATCATAGGCCTTCCGGGCCATTTCAAGCGCCTCCCGGTTTTTTCCCATGTCCTTCAGCACGATTGACGCGTTTATCCTGAAAGGCAGATAGGTCGGGCTCTGCTTCATGCCGAGGTAAAGG
>DASXVI010000223.1:0-6065 GCA_036504315.1 Nitrospirota bacterium | reverse complement strand
CGGGAAGCACCATCGACACGATACTCCAGTCGGTGAACATCATGTATTCGAAGATTTCGGCATCCCAGATTCCGCACGCGGACATCATAATCCGGCCCAGGGTCGGGTACATCGGCTCGTCGGACTTCGACAAGAGGCACGAGGCGATTATGGAAGGCGAGAAGGCCGCGCTGGAGGCGATGCCGAAGATTAAAGCGGTACTCGAAAAACTTAAACAAGAAGGCCGGATTTAGGAAATATGTACCGGGGTATTTATATTAAAGCCATCATAACGTTCATCGTGCCCGCCTGCATAATTCCGGCTTCGGCGCGCTCGACCTTCGTCCGTCGCTTGCCAAGCCGGACTAATGCCTGGCGGCCCGCTTCACCATGATAACTTTAATCTAAATACCCCCCGTACATCTACCGGCCATATCTTTACTCTCATCAAAACCTGGAGGTCCGTATGCCGAGGAAAGCGACAGCAGTCTGGAAGGGAAGCCTTAAGGAAGGTAACGGCACGATATCCGCCGCGAGCGGGGTGCTGAAGGACACGCCGTATTCGTTCAAGACAAGGTTTGAGGACGCGCCGGGGACCAACCCCGAGGAGCTGGTCGCGGCGGCGCACGCGGGCTGCTTCTCGATGGCGCTCTCGGCGATATTGGGCGAGGCGGGGATAGTGCCTGAAAGCGTTACCACGACCGCGTCCGTTACGCTGGAGATGCTTCCTGAAGGCCCGACCGTTACGAAAATCCATCTGGACAATGTGACGAAAATTCCGGGCGGGTACAAAGCGAAGTTCGACGAGGCGGCAGGGAAGGCGAAGGCGGGCTGCCCGATATCGAGGCTTCTGAGGGCGGCCGAGATTACCCTGAGCGCGAAACTGGAATCATAACGGGCGTTGGCATGGTATTGTCAAAAGCGGCATCTATATGTCTCCCGGGTCGGCGGGGAGGTTTGCGGTCTCGGTGAACAGCCACTTGTTGAAGCGGCCTCGCGTGGCGGTATACATCCAAAGCTCGTAGCGCCGGTCGCGCCTGTCGTTCACATATGTCACCTTCATAGTCATGAGCGCCCTGATGTCCGGGTCCTTGCCGTGCACATCCACGCGCAGGACTTCGAGGTCCTGTATCTTGTACCCGTCAGGGAAATCCTTGCCAAGCACCTGCGAGAACTTGTCGCCCATCTGACCGGCTATCTCGTCCGCAATCCGCTGGCGCTCCCGCGCGTCCGACTCGGATTCCTCGGTGCTGTCCGGCGGGGGGATGACTCCCTCCGGCAGGGCCGTCGTCGAAGGTGTCCGGGGGGCGGGCGGCTTTGCCGCGGCCACGGGCTGTCCGGCCTGCTGAGGTTTGTCCGACCCCGCATATCCGCCGGAGGATATCGTGCCGACCCCGCTGCCGTCCGCGCTTTGGAGCTGGTTTCTGTACTGCGGCGGTACGAGGTCCATCGAGCTAACGCCGTGCCAGCGGCCCTTTGCGTCCTTGTACATATACACGACGGCAAAGGCTGACGACGCAATCAGCGTAAACATAATCACCGCTATGATCTTGACGACTCTGGTGTTCATATGATGATATTAAACGGGTGGGACAAGGAAATGCAATAAAATAAAAGGCCGCCCGGTTTCGGACGGCCTTTTTGCGGGAAGAATAAGGCTATTTGGCCGGGGACATATCGTACTGAACCTCGTCCGGAAAGCCCGTCACCCAGAATATCGGCACCAGCACCAGCACTGCGCCGATAATGGGGCCGACGCGCGCCTGGTTCTTTACGAGTTCGGCGGAGAAATCGGAAAAGCCTTCCTTTTTCAGATCCAACTGCGGCTTGCTCCAGAACGGCCCGGCGTCAGAGTAACTGACCGGGGTCTGGCCTATATAAATCTTGTCTACATATGCCTTTGCGCCGGGCGGGTTGGATTTGATTACCGTGGATGTTGCGCATCCCGCGAGAAAGGTAACGCATAAAATAAGTGCTGTTAATCTCCTCATGCTCGCCTCCTCAAGTTAGTGGATAACTATTTTCCTGCAATTTCCCTGCAGGAAGTCAATGGCTCCGCTCCTTGCCGTAACCGCGCGACCAGGCAAATGCGTGGAGCTTTTTGAAGTGCTCCTGCGTTTCGAGGGATATCTGGACGAACTTCTGGTATTTCGGGTTCGATTCCGCAACCGCGAAGATGTTGTACTGTTCGGACAGCCTGAGTTCGAGGTCGAGCGCGAACCGGACTGCGGCCTCCAGACCGACCGGTTTCTCCAGCAGAAGCGCGTTCCTGACCTCTTCCAGCGCGCGCTCAACTTCAGTCAGATTAACATCGAGCTCCTTGAAGTTTACCGGGTCATTCGTGAACGCGACACGCATGTATTCGATAATGTCACTGTGGTTGAATTCCTCGTTGCTAAGGCCAAAGAATATGTTTGCGGCCTCCTTGTCCTTGTTGCGGAAGGTCTCGCCGTACTTTTTATAGAGGTCGCACAGAGATTTTTCCAAGTCTTTCAGAGTATGGAACATACTGTATGTTTTCATGGGAGTCCCTTGTAGTTTTTGATATGTTTATTATATATATATTAAATATAAAACTAAAGTTAAATATAGAATACACTAATTAATAGTTATTTCTCTTAAAAATTTATGATAAAATAACACTTTCAGAAACCATATTATAAAGGAATGCCGATTGCTGTAAGCAACGAGGCGGAGAGGCGAATGAACCCAACTGAGAAAATTGGCGCGGACACAACGTTTGCTTCAAGGTATATAAAGTTTGCCTGGCTGCCCATACCGGTCTTCATCGTGATTATAGCTGCTTTGTGGGCCGCCGACATACGGGAAGCCTACGAGTCGCCTTACTTATTAACAGCCCTGAGCATAGTCTTCTCGACGCTGGTGTATTTTGGGGCCGCCTACCTGATCGGCCGGGCCTTCCTCATACGCGGCTTGCCTGGTCTGCTTGTGCTGGGTTGCGGATTACTGGGACGGGGTATCGCAGGCACGGTCGGTATTACCCTATCAGGAGTCGCCGGTCAGAGCCTGGCCAATGACATTATCGCAATCCTTAACCTCTGCATCTGGTTGTCGGCCCTGTGTCAGATGGCCGGAGTGATCCTGATATTCCGGTCGGCATGGACGGTCCGCAGGCCCGGGCTATGGCTCGCGGCGGCGTACGCGGCCACCTTCGGCGCCGTGGGGCTGTTCGCGGTTTCGGCGCTTACGCAGGGGACACAGGTCTTTTTCATCCAGGGCCAGGGCGGGACGCCGGTGCGGCAGCTGGTGCTTGGTTCGGCAGTTGCTATCTTGATGTTTACAGCGATCCTGTTGCGGGCGGCGGTGAAAAGCAGGACTGCGCCTGCATTCGTTTACTGGTATTTCCTCGGCCTGGTTTTGAGCGCGGTCGGGCTGTTCGGCGTGCTGCTTGAGCCTGCCCACGGCTGCCCTCTGGGCTGGGCAGGCCGCTCAGCCCAGTTCCTCGGGGGCGCGTACATATTCATCTCGGCGGTCGCTGCCATGCGCGAGACCCGTGTGTGGGAGAGGCGGATGGACTCGGTGCTGAGCGCGGTCCGGCTGCGGTACAGCATGTCTGTAATCTTCGTCCTCATAGCCGCCATAATCCGCCTGGTTTTCTTGCGGGAGCTGGGGGCGGGCGCTCCCTATGTGACTTTCTACCCCGCCGCTATGCTCGCCGCGCTCTACGGAGGTTTTTCGGCCGGATTGCTGGCTGCCTCCATATCGTCTTTACTGGTTTCATACTTCTGGATTGAGCCGTTTGGCCAATTGGCCATCCAGAACCGCACCGATTTGCTGGGCCTTGTAGTCTTCTTTGTGAGTTCCGCCATGGTCTCCGGAATAGCCGAGGCTATGCACCGCGCCCAGGCCCGCGCCAGAAACGCCGAAGCAGAGGTCAAAATCGCCGCCGAGCGAAGGCGGGCCGAGAAGGTGCTTAAGGAACGGGAGGAGCAGCTCCGCCTGTTCGTCGAGCATGCTCCGGCTGCCATCGCCATGTTTGATACCGGGATGCGGTATTTAGCCGTCAGCCGCCGCTGGCTCGACGACTACGGCTTGTCCGGTCAGGACATACTGGGCCGCAGCCATTACGAGATTTTCCCCGAGATATCGGAGCGGTGGAAGGAAATCCACCGCCGTTGCCTGGCTGGCGCGGTGGAGCGCGCGGAAGTGGACCCCTTCGAGCGCGCGGACGGTAGCATCCAGTGGCTCAAATGGGAAATACATCCGTGGCTGTCCGCCGCCGGCGGGATTGGCGGAATCATCATGTTCACCGAGGACATCACCGGGCGCAAACTTGCAGAGGAGGAGCTGAAGAAGTACCGCGTGTCCCTTGAGGAGTTGGTATTGGAGAGGACGGCGGAGCTGGAGCGGGTGAACCAGGATCTCTCGATGCAGATAGATGTAATGCCTATCGCGCATATCGTTTGGGATGCAGACACAAGAGTCAGCGCATGGAACCCGGCGGCCGAAAAGATTTTCGGGTACAAGGCCGGAGAGGCTATCGGTAAACTGCCGTCATTTTTTTTGCCGGAGGAGTCGAGGCCGCATGTCGATAATATAACGGACCGCCTTCGTGCAGGGGAGTTTGCGCACAGCGTAAACCAGAACCTGACGAAAGACGGAAGGATTATCACCTGCGAATGGCACAATACCCCGCTTAAGGATGAGGACGGCAATGTAACCGGCATACTCTCAATGGTGCAGGACCTGACCGAAAAGAAGCACGCCGAGGAGGAAGCCATGAAGATGCAGAGGCTGGACAGCCTCCGCGTCATGGCGGGCGGGATAGTGCACGACTTAAACAACATGATGGTTGCCGTCGCGGCCAATGCGGGCCTGGCGCTGAAAGTTATCGGCCCCGATTCCCCGGCCGTCGAGTTTATCGAGGGGGCGCAGAAGGCGATAGCCAAGGTGTCGAACCTTACAAACAAGATAAGGAACTATACGGGCAAAACCAGTGCCGCGAAGGAGCCGGTTGCGCTCAACGAGGTCGTCAACGATTCTGCCCACCTGCTGATGGCGAGTATTTCCAAAAATGCGTCTCTGGAAATATCGCTTGGAGAGGGGATCCCGATAATTGAAGCCGACCCGCAGGGCATCCAGCAGGTAGTAACGAACCTGATAGTGAATGCCTCGGATGCCCTCGGGGAATCAAAGGGGGCAATCAGGGTATCTACCGGGAAGATATCCGCAGGCCGCTCCTACCTCGACAGGCTGCACCGCGAAAGGGAGTTGCCGGAGGGCGAATACGCATACATCGAAGTTTCGGACACAGGCGCCGGTATGAGCAGGGAGACGCAGCGGAAGATATTCGAGCCGTTTTTCAGCACCAAGTTTACCGGGCGCGGGTTGGGGCTTTCGTCAAGCTACGGAATCGTGGACGCGCACGGCGGCGCGATAGAGCTGGAAAGCGAGGAAGGCCGGGGCACGCGGTTCAGGGTGCTACTGCCGGTTTCGGCAAATGCCGTAAAGCCCAGGGAAGAGAAAGTTATATCGGACGATGTCTGGAGCGGCAAAGGCACTATCCTGTTGGTGGACGACGAAGAGGATGTCCTGAAGATGACCAAGAGGGTCTTGGAGACAGCGGGCTACAGCGTCCTTACGGCGGCCGACGGGCTGGAGGCGGTCGAGGTCTTCCGAGAGAACGCGGACTCCATCTCGGTCAGCGTAATCGACCTGATAATGCCGTATATGCGCGGCAACGAGGCTTCGCTTGAGATAAGGAAGATCAGAGAGCAGGCGAGCATTATATTGCAAAGCGGATACCACGACCTTGAACTGGGGGACCTGATGAAAGGGCCGGGCAGGACCGCGTTGCTTGAGAAGCCTTGCAGGCCGGTAGACCTTCTGAAGGCGGTGCAGGAAATATTGAAACCGTAGCGATTAAATATTCAATTCCTAAAAATTGAAATATCTTTCTTGGCCGACTTAATGTAGCGGCCAAATGCCTTTTCCTTTCTTCGCTTTTCAAGATCCGACATGTCGTGAAACTCTGATTCACTCCTGAGTTTAATAAAGTTCTGATAGTGTGCTTGGTGGAGACTTCCTTCCTCAATTGCCCTCAAAACAGCACAACCGGGCTCATT
>DASXVI010000222.1:0-3211 GCA_036504315.1 Nitrospirota bacterium | reverse complement strand
CCAACACTACTATGGAGATAATGCCGGTAACGCAGGTCGGCGGCTCGGTAATCGGCAGCGGCATGCCGGGGAATACAACGCGCAAACTGATGCAGGCGTACAAGGAAGAGGTGCTGCGATGTTTGCAGGCGCGAGCGAATTAGCACGGCTGATAGACCATACCTTGCTCCGCGCGACCGCTACTCCGGCGGATATAGAACTGCTCTGTGGAGAGGCCGTCCAGTACGGTTTTTATTCGGTCTGCGTTAACCCCTGCCACGTAACGAGGGCGGCGGCGTTCCTGAAAGACACCGAGGTAAAGGTCTGCTCGGTTATCGACTTCCCTCTCGGCGCGGGCACGCTCGGAATAAAGGCGCTCGAAGGGATGGAGGCCGTCCGAAACGGCGCGCATGAACTTGATGTCGTGATGAACATCGGGCTGTTCAAGGCCCGGATGTACGAAGATGTCGCCCTCGAACTTTTCGATTTCATACGGCTCTCGCCGGACGCGGTGCACAAGGTCATAATCGAGACCTGTTACCTGACGGACGCCGAGAAGGCCGGGGCCGCCAAGCTCGTCTCCGAGCTGGGCGCGGAGTTCGTCAAGACCTCGACCGGGTTTGGCCCGTCAGGCGCAACCGTCGAAGACATTATTTTGATAAAAGAGAACATAGACCGGAATACGAAAATAAAGGCATCCGGCGGGATCCGCGACCTGGCCACGCTCGTAAGCATGGTGCAGGCCGGGGCGGAACGGATTGGGACATCTTGCGGCTCGATGATAATGGACGAATTCGAGCGGGGACATAAATCGAATGGCGACCAATTCGGGCGATAGGAGGCTTGATGTCTAAAGAGTTCAGCCATTTCTTAAAGACCTTCCCGGATGCCGGTAAGGCTTATCTGAAATTATTCAAGTCCGTATCCGACGCGCCGAGGCTTAACCCGAAGACCAAACAGCTTATACTCATCGCCGTAATGACGGCCCAGAACTATCCCGAAGGCGTCCGGGCCCATGTCCCTCAGGCCATCGAGGCCGGGGCCACACGGGAGGAAATCGCCGAGGCAATGCTGACGACTCTGCCGGTCGCGGGTATAAACGGCCTGTTGCAATGTCTGCCGGAAGCGGTTGAAATCGCGGAATAACTGCAAAAATGCAATTTTTGGTAACTCCTGTGATATAATGAAAATATACTTTCTAAGCCTTAAAAGGAGGGACCGATGGCAGAGCAGGATAAGGTTTACAGGTGCGAGTTGTGCGGTCAGGAAGTAAAGGTTATAACGGAAGGCGGAGGCACGCTGTTCTGCTGCGGCCAGCCGATGGAAAAGGCCGGCTGAAGGCCTAAATAATCAACGATAAGGAGCAAGAAATGAGAGAGAAAGTAGAAGCGGTACTCGCGAAGGTCAGGCCCCACCTCCAGGCTGATGGAGGCAATGTGGAGCTTGTAGATATCGAAGGGACCGTGGTTAAGGTCCGCCTTATGGGCGCGTGCGGAAGCTGCCCGATGTCTCAGATGACCCTGAAGATGGGCGTCGAGAGGGCAATCCGCGCGGAAGTGCCGGAGGTTACGGAAGTCGTTTCCGTCTAAGCGGGACGCGTAAGTTCGTCCAGCTTACCGTTCTCTTGCTTAAGGAGGCGCTGGATGAAAGCTATAGCCAACAATTTGGGCTTCTGGAACCGGGAATTTACCGGCGCGGTGCGCGCGGGTGACTCCCTGAAGGTTTCCGCGATGGCGAAATCCCTCAGGGATGCCGGTGCGGATATCATAAATATCAGCCTCTCCCTGGACGGCGACGGCGACGAGCACCATATGGCCTTTGCCGTCGACGCCGTCCGGGAAGCAGGCCTGCCCATATCGATAGACAGCCGTAACCCGGCCGCGCACGATGCCGCCGTAATGGCCGTTTCCCGAGCGTCCGACAAAGTCCCCCTGATACATAACTACATTTCCGGCCAGCCCTCCCAAAGCATGGACGCGATTCTGAAGATCGCCGCCGGGAGCAGGTCGGATATTGTCGTCTATGCCAACAAGGACGGCACTCCGGCGGATGCGGAGGAGCGGCTGCGGATAATATCCGACCTGATTGAACGGGCGAACGCAGCCGGAATCCCCAACGAAAAGATTATCGTAGACCCCGTAATACTGCATGTAGCGGGCGGGAGCGGCAACGGGCAGGAGCAGGCGGTGGCCGTGCAGGAAACCATATCCGCGCTTGGCGAGCTTATCGAGCCGCCCATCAGGACCACCTGCTGGGTGCATAATGTTTCGGCGGGCGCGCCTTCCGGCCTGCGGTTTGCCATAAACGACACATACATTGCAATGCTTGCCGGGGTAGGGCTGTGGTCGGCATATATCGATGTACTAAACAGAGAGACGATGCGGACGGTCAGGCTGGTCCGCGCACTTAAAAACGAGGCCGTATACAGCACTTCGGACGCGGAGTTATGACAAGAAACTATAAAGGCAAAGAGTTATTGGGACTATCGGGAAAGACGGCGGTTATTTCGGGCTCCACTCGCGGTGTAGGCTTCGCGGCGGCGCAAGCTCTGGCGTCCGCAGGCGCCAATGTTGTATTAAACTATATCAGGAACGAAGGGCGGGCGCTTACCGCGCTGAATACGCTAACTGCGGCTGGCGCGTCCGCAATACTGGTCAAGGCCGATGTCTCGGACGCATCCGGTGCTGTCGAGCTGATATCACGGGCCGAGGCCGAGTTCGGTCAGGTGGACATCATAGTAAACAATGCCCACGGGAAAATCATCCGCACCCCGTTTGTCCAGTCCGACTGGCAGACGCATCAAGACCATATCGACGGGATATTGAAGGCCGCCTTCCAGCTAACCCATGCCGCAATCGGGGGGATGAAGGACCGCGGATGGGGCCGGGTCGTGAATATCGGCAACGACATGATTATAGACCCTGTCACCGGATACAGCGCCTATTGCTCCGCAATGGCATCACTCATAGGCTTCACGCGGAACCTCGCCGCCGAGGCTGGCCCCTGGGGCGTTACGGTGAACCTGGTCTCACCGGGGTTTGTGATGACCGAGGAGGCACCGAACACTACAGAGGCCGTTAGAAGCGCTATAACCGATGCGGCCCCTCTGAAGCGGCTGGCGACCCCGGAAGACATAGCGGGGGCGGTCGTTTTCTTCTGCTCGGAGCTTGGCCGGTTCGTCACGGGCGCAAGCCTCCCGGTAAACGGCGGGAAGGCAATGTTTTAGCGCATT
>DASXVI010000221.1:0-2765 GCA_036504315.1 Nitrospirota bacterium | reverse complement strand
GTCCTCCGGCACATCCTCCTTGATGCGCCGGTACAGGAACTTGTGCTCGAAATACAGCACCGGGTCGTCGTCCTGGATAGCCGCGATCAACAGGCCCTTCGCATCGAAGGCGGTCGCGGGCGCGACCACCTTCAGCCCAGGCACGCGGGTAAACCACGCCTCCGGGTTCTGAGAGTGGAACAGGCCTCCGCGCACTCCGCTGCCAGAGGGGCACCGCACGACCATCGGGCATTTCGCGTGTCCCCCGTGGCGGTACCTCAGGGTCGCCGCCATGTTCACTATCTGGTCGAACCCGCACGATATGAAGTCCGCGAACTGCATCTCTGCCACGGGCCGAAGCCCCGCAACCGCCGCGCCTGTCGCAGCGCCGACGATGAGCGACTCGGAGATGGGCGTATCCAGCACGCGCTCCGGCCCGAACTCGTCATACAGCCCCTCGGTCGCCTTGAACGCGCCGCCAAGCCCGCCGATGTCCTCGCCTATCAGGAAGACGGTTTCGTCCTCGGCCAGCATCGTGCGAAGAGCGTTATTTATAGCCTTTATATATGTTATTTCCATAATCTCAAAATATTTAAATGCAGGATAGTCTGCTAAAAAGCCATCATGATGATTCATCGTGCTGTTAATCCGGCTAAACCTCACTCCACTTCGCAGTCGTTCGGCAAGCCGGATTATTCCTTTCAGCCCGCTTCACTATGATGTCTTTTTATCAGACTACCCTGCCTTCACTATCCAATTGCCCCCTGTTGGACACTCATACTGGGGTTGCGTACAGGCAGTCCATAGCCTCCGGGCCTTCCGGGTCGGGCGCTGCCTCGGCATGGCGGAGCGCTTCGTCCACGACCGCCTTTACCTTGTCGGTCGTCTCCTGTATGACCTTAGGCAGGTCATACTCCTTCTTCAGGAGATAGAATTCAAACCGTGCGACCGGGTCGCGGCTCTCCCACTCTATCAGCTCTTCCTTGCCGCGGTATGTAGCCGGGTCGTGCTCGCTGTGGCCGGAGTACCGGTATGTCTTGCACTCGATAAGGGTAGGGCCGCCGCCGTTTCGCGCCTTCTCGACCGCCGGGGCCATCGTGTGCATGACGGCGAACAGGTCGTTCCCGCTGCATACATGGCCCTTGAAACCGTAACCCGACGCGCGGTCGGCCACATCGTCTATCGCCATCTGCATCGACTGGGGCGTGGAGAATGCGTAGAAGTTGTTCTCGCAGACGAAAACGACGGGAAGCTTTTGGACGCCCGCGAAATTGAGCGCCTCGTGGAAGTCTCCGCGCGAGCTTGCGCCCTCGCCGAAGAATGCGACGGCAACGCGGCGCTCGCGTTTCATCTTGAATTTAAGCGCTACGCCGCAGGCCACGGGCAGCGACGACGCGAGCATGGAGGTCGAGCCGAATATACCAAGGTCCAGGTCGCCCGCGTGCAGGAAGGAGTCGCGTCCGCCGGATATACCGGTCTTCTTGCCGAGTATTTGGGCCATCAAAAGCTTTGGGTCGATGCCCTTGACCAGGAACGCGCCCAAATCCCTGTGCAGCGGGAATATGAAGTCCTCCTTCTGCAGGCCGTAGACGCAGCCAACAACGAGCGCCTCCTGCCCGAGGCCCGAATAGACGCCGCCGGGAATCCTGCCCTGATGGTGCATCTTCGAGAGGCGGTCCTCGAACTCGCGCACGAGCCTGAGGTAATAATACAGTTCGAGGTACTGGTCCATTATTCCTTTGTTATAGTTTAAATCCCTTGTTTGCTTTCAGATACGGCACAAGCCCGCCGGAGGCGAGGATATCCGTCATCACCCTCGGCATCGGAGGGAACGAAAGCTCTATGCCTTTGGTGATATCCTTAAGGACGCCCCTGTTCAAATCCAGCTCCAGGTCGTCGCCTTCATCTATCCTGTCGGTATCCACGATGACAGCGGGCATCCCGATGTTTATGCAGTTGCGGAAGAATATCCGCGCAAAAGACTTCGCCGCGACGCACGATGTCCCGGACATTTTGATTATCGTCGGAGCGTGCTCCCGCGAGCTGCCCATCCCGAAGTTCCGGCCCCCGACGACGAAATCGCCCGGCTTCACCTGGCTTCGAAATTCGTCGCGCGCGTCCTCCAGGACATGCTTTGTAAGCTCCGGCAGGTTCGTCCGCAGGTATGCGTAACGCCCGGCTGCGATGAGGTCGGTGCTGATGTTGTCCCCGAACTTCCATGCGCGGCCGTTCATGCGTACCTCCTCGGGTCCGCAAGCTTACCCTCGATGGCGGCGGCCGCGACAGCCGCAGGAGACGCGAGGTACACAAACGAGTTCGGGTTGCCCATCCTGCCCTTGAAGTTACGGTTAATCGACGCAATGCAGTTCTCGCCGTCGCCCAAGATTCCCTCGTGGCTTCCCGGGCAAGCGCCGCAGCCGGGGCTGTTTATCACCCCGCCCGCGTCGAGGAATATATCCATCAACCCTTCTTGCATCATCCTGCGGTAGACGGTCTTGGTGCCGGGCGTGATGACGAGCCTCGTGCCGTCCGCAACATGCTTCCCTTTCAGCACATGGGCGGCCTGGGCAAAGTCTTCGAAGTAGCCGTTCGTCGTCGAGCCCAGGTATGCCTGCTGGACTTTCACATCCTTGCAGTCCGGGTCGGTAATCCTGCGCGCGTTGTCAACCATATGCGGGAACGCAATGGTAGGCTCCAGTTCGTTTGCCTTTATCTCGATCGTCCGCGCATAGCCCGCGCCCGCGTCCACCCGTATTTCCTTGTAGTCGGACTCGCGGTTGTTCTCG
>DASXVI010000220.1:0-3992 GCA_036504315.1 Nitrospirota bacterium | reverse complement strand
ACAAATGGCAGATGGAGCGCGAGATAAGCCGCTACCGCAAGGAAATAGTCTATATGGCCAAGGTCGACGAACTGACGGGTATTAACAACCGCAGGAGCCTTATGGACTTGCTTAAGTCTGCGATAGAGAAGGCACAGAAAGACGGCTCCCAGCTCAACCTGTTCACCCTGGACATCGATTTCTTCAAAAAGGTAAACGACACATACGGGCATGACGCGGGCGATGAGGTGCTGGTAGGCGTAACCAAGGCCGTGCAGGCATGTCTGCCGATGGGCGCAATATTCGGGAGGCAGGGCGGCGAGGAGTTCATGGTGGTGCTCCCAGGCAGGGACCTTGCCTTTACCCGGGAGACGGCCGAGACATGCAGGAGGTTTGTCGAGGAAAGCGCCCTCATCGATCGGGACGGGTTGAATGTCAAGGCAACTGTAAGCCTTGGCATAGCCGGCCTGTCGGAAACTGTTAATAACTTTGACAAAATTATAAAGCAGGCGGACCTTGCGCTTTATAAGGCCAAGGAGAACGGGCGCAACAGGGTGGAATTGGCGGACGATCTTCTGTCGGTCGAACCGGGTGCAGTCATGGCGGCTTAGAGCCGTCTGCAACTAACTGTTGCCAAGCCTGGGCGGGTGTGTTAAAATCCAGCGGTTAAATTGCCGCCAAAAACCCGCTTAAGGCAGGAAAAATGTTGCGCTTTCTGTTCGTCCTCGCTTGCGCGTCCTTCGCGCTGATAATTTCTGGATGTGCCTCCGGCGAGACCCGGATTGGCCTTGCGGCCGAACCTGTGGTCATAAAAAACTCGGTGCGTACCGCCACCCTCGCAAACGGCGTCACCGTCATAACCAAGGACGCGCCCGAAGGAAGCCCCACTTCCATCCAGGTCTGGGTCGCGGCCGGGAGCCTCGGCGAGCCCTCCGGCAGGCCCGGCATCGCCCATTTCACCGAACATATGCTTTTTACCGGCTCCCAGCATGTGCCTACCGGGAGGGCGGAGCAGTACCTCGAAACTATGGGCGGCAAGATTGCCGGCCACACGGGCCGCGATTACAGCTACATCGGCGCTACCATACCCGGAAAGGGCTGGGAGCGTTCGACCCAGATACTCTTCGACATGGCCGTAAACCCGCTCTTTGTCGCGGAGCAGGTGGAAAAGCAGAAAAAGATAATCCTGCTCGAACTTGCCAGCCGCGAGTCCGACCCCGAGACGCTCCTCGGCGACAACCTGTTCCGGACCGCTTACTCGGCCCATCCTTACAGAAACAGCATCATCGGCACCGCGGACGATATCCGCAGGATTACGCGCGAATCCCTGCTGGATTATTACTCGAAGGCTTATGTACCGTCAAACATGACCCTTGTGGTTGTAGGGCCGGTTTCACACGCCGAGGTCAAGGCGTTGGCCGAGACCATATTCGGGGCTATGCCGCCGTTCAAGCCGGGCAACAAGGCCGGCGGCAAGGAGCCGTTCCAGGTCCGCACCCGCAATTCTGAGGTATACCGCAATACCGGGTTGGCCTATGCCTCGTTCGGCTGGCATGTATCCAGCGCCTCCGACCCGGACTTCTACCCGCTCGAAACCCTCAACTACATACTTGGCTTTGGCAGGGGCTCGCGCCTCGCCGTCGAGCTTCGGGAGCGCGAGGGCATCGCGTTCGATGTCACCTCCCGCCTGCTCCCGCTCAAGGACCCCGGTATGCTCGTGGTGTCCATGAAGCTCCGGCCGGACGATATCAGGCGCACGACCGACGAGGTGATGCGCCAGTTGAACAAGCTGAAGGACGAACTCGTATCCGACGCCGAGCTCGCGAGGGCCAAGGGCGCGATAGAGAACAATTATATGCTGGACAACTCGACCGCCGAGGGTATCGCGTATTCGCTGGGGTACGCCTCTACGGTGTACGGCGCAAAGGCCGCCGGGACATTCATGCAGAACATAAGAAGCGTAACCGCGCTCGATGTCCAGCGCGTCGCGCAGAAATATCTGGGACAGGGCAACTACACGCTTTCCGTCGTCAAGCCGCAGGACAGATAAATAAGGGGGAAACTACCATGCCGGAAATAAAGCTCGCGCTCATCAGCGTATCCGACAAGACGGGTATCGTACAGTTCGCAAAGAAGCTCCGCAAGAGGGGGGTCGAGATACTCTCAACGGGCGGCACCGCCAAGGCGCTCCGCGAGGCCAAGGTCAAGGTCACGGACGTCTCGGACTTTACTGGCTTCCCGGAGATGCTGGACGGACGCGTCAAGACGCTGAACCCTAAGGTGCACGGCGGGATACTCGGCAGGCGTTCCCTCAAGGACCATGTGAAGCAGATGAAGGAGCACGGCATACTCCCGATAGACATGGTCGTCGTCAACCTCTACCCGTTCGAGGCCACGATAAAGAAGGTAGGCACGACCTTCGAGGACGCCATCGAAAATATCGATATCGGCGGCCCAGCGATGGTCCGTTCAGCGGCGAAGAACTTCTCGGATGTAGCGATAATAGTAGACCCGGCCGATTATGACCGGGTGATAAAGGAAATGGACAATGGAGGCATCGTGCCTTCGACCCGCTTCCAGCTATCCGCGAAGGCATACGCCCACACGGCGAAGTACGACACGATGATTTCGAGCTTCTTCCGCGCGGTCGGCGGCGAGGAGACCGAGTACCCGATATTCCACAAGAGCGAACTGAAAACGACCAAGACCCGCCCCTACCCGGAGAAGGTGCCGGGCGTGTTTGCAAAGCTTGGCAAGGCCGAGAGCCGGTTCCCGATATTTTATTCCGTCCCGCTCATCAAGGCGCAGGACCTCCGCTACGGAGAGAACCCGCACCAGAAGGGCGCGTTCTACCGCGAGCCCGTCCAGACCGAGCCGTCGGTTGCGACCGCCTGCCAGCTCCAGGGCAAGGAGATGTCGTACAACAACTACCTTGACGCAAACTCCGCGCTCGAGCTTGCCAAGGAGTTCACCGAGCCGGTAGCGGTAATAATAAAGCACAACAACCCGTGCGGTATTGCTACGGATGTGAACCAGTGGGAGGCGTATGTCAAGGCGCGCGAGATAGACCCTGTCTCGGCCTTCGGCGGGGTGCTCGCATTCAACAGGCCGGTGGAGGCCGAGACGGCGAGGCAGATTACTTCGACCTTTGTCGAGGTCGTAATCGCGCCGGGTTATGAGAAGGAAGCGCTCAAGATTTTTGGGAAGAAGGGCAACATCCGACTGCTCGATATCGGGGCGTCCATGACCGGAAAATCGTCCGGGTTCGACATGAAGCGCGTCGTCGGCGGGATGCTGATACAGGAGCGCGACATGGGCCGCATTGCGGATGTCAAAAAACTCCCGGTTGTGACAAAGCGCAAGCCGACCGCCAATGAGTACAAGAGCCTCGCGTTCGCATGGAAGGTCGCGAAGCATGTCAAGTCCAACGCTATTATCTATTCTTACGGCAGCCATGTAATCGGCATCGGCGCGGGCCAGATGTCGCGTGTCGATTCCACAAGGCTTGGCGCGATGAAGGCGAACTTCCCGACAAAGGGCGCGTGTCTGGCATCGGATGCGTTCTTCCCGTTCCGCGACGGTATAGATGAGTGTGCAAAGCAGGGAGTAACCGCCATCATCCAGCCCGGCGGCTCCGTCAAGGATAACGAAGTAATCGCCGCCGCGGAAGAATACGGTATCGCGATGGTGTTTACCGGGATGAGGCATTTCAGGCATTAGAAATTTGAGGTCACAAATTGTGACCTCAGAATGAGAATTTGGGGGCATAGTGGATACCAGCATTATACCAACTGAAAGAATAGAGCAGTCTATCCTTGTCATTCGTGGAAAGAGGGTGATGCTGGATATTCATTTGGCGGAGATTTACGGAGTAACTACAAAACGCCTGAACCAGCAAGTAGGAAGGAATCTCGATCGTTTTCCAGAAGATTTTATGTTCCAATTGACTCAGGATGAATTTGAGACTTTGCGGTTGCAATTTGCAACCACAAATTTCACCATGAGGCGTAATG
>DASXVI010000219.1:0-2485 GCA_036504315.1 Nitrospirota bacterium | reverse complement strand
CTTCTCGGCATAACACCTCGACAGATAGGATACAAGATCAAAAAGTACGGGCTGACTCCGCCCGGCGAACTAACAAGGAAGGTATAGCATGAACAGCAGGGTTGTAAGGCAAAACGGTTCAGGAAATGCGACAATCACAGTCAGGGAAGACCTCTGGTACAAACCGTCCGCGCCCGAGATGCCGGCAAAAAAATTCTTTATCGAGACCGAGCAGTACCGATGGGAAGTTGGCGTATGGTGCTGCGAGATTATCGAGACCGGCACTGCACTTTATTATGCGAAAACATCCGACAGCGAACATTCGGCCTACGGGATGACCGTGAACGAGACCGTGAACGATATAATGTCCATAATGCGGATGAGGATAGAAGCATCACCCATGCCTGTTAAGGCATTGTCGTTTGACGATGTACGGTATTACCTTGACCCGTTCGATGCCCTTAAAGAGAAGGCGAAAATAGGCTTGAAGAGAAAAACTTTCTTGCAAAACCTGCTTGGATTCTGACCTACAAACCTGTCATCTTCATTTCATATTTGTAGCATCCGTTCAATAAATTCAAAATCCATAACCTCCATAAACGTCAGTAATCACTAGCCTATTTGGTTGCTGACGATTTGGCACGGGCCTTGCTCTATATATTCGCATCGGTCAAACATTCGCAACTAAACAGGAGGGTATTATGAGGCAGATAGCAATCTACGGAAAAGGCGGCATCGGCAAGTCGACCACGACGCAGAACCTCGTGGCGGGCCTTGCGGAGGCGGGCAAAAAGGTGATGATCGTAGGGTGCGACCCGAAGGCGGACTCGACCCGCCTTATGCTCCACGCGAAGTGCCAGAACACGGTGATGGACCTCGCGCGTGAAAAGGGCTCGGTCGAAGACCTCGAACTCGACGACGTGCTTATGACCGGTTATCGCGGCGTGAAGTGCACGGAGTCGGGCGGCCCGGAACCGGGCGTCGGCTGCGCGGGACGCGGCGTCATCACGGCCATCAATTTCCTAGAGGAGAACGGCGCATACTCGTCCGACCTCGACTTCGTATTCTATGACGTCCTCGGCGACGTCGTCTGCGGCGGCTTTGCGATGCCAATACGCGAGAAGAAAGCGCAGGAGATTTACATCGTTACCTCTGGCGAGATGATGGCGATGTACGCCGCCAACAACATCTGCAAGGGCATCCTGAAGTACGCGCAGTCCGGCGGTGTCAGGCTCGGCGGCCTGATATGCAATTCCCGTAAAGTGGACAAAGAATACGAACTGATAAAAGCGCTTGCGGACAAGCTCGGCACTCAGCTTATTCATTTCGTACCGCGCGACAACGTCGTGCAGAGGGCGGAGCTTAAGAGGATGACGGTTATCGAGTACGAACCGGAAGCCAACCAGGCCAACGAGTACAGGGACCTTGCGCGTAAGGTGTCCGAGAACAAGAACTTTGTCATCCCGACTCCGCTCACGATGGACGAGCTGGAAGAACTGCTCATAACCTACGGCTTCATGGACGCCGAAGAAGCGCAGGCCTAAAGGAGATATGGATGAAGACATCTGACGTCAAAGAATTTGTAAAAGACCTGCTCGAATCCTATCCGGAAAAAGCCCGCAAGAACCGCGCGGAGCATATCGGCGTGGTCGAGAAGGCGGATGACGGCAAGGGCGGCACATGCAGCACGTGCGCCATCAAGGCCAACGTAAAGTCGATACCCGGCGTGATGACGGCCAGGGGCTGCGCATACGCAGGCAGCAAGGGCGTCGTCTGGGGCCCGATACGCGACATGGTGCACCTGTCGCACGGCCCGGTAGGCTGCGGACATTACTCATGGAGCACCAGGCGCAACCTCGCCTCCGGAAAGCCGGGCGTGAACAACTTCGTGCCGTTCCAGTTCACATCGGACTATCAGGAGCGCGACATCGTATATGGCGGCGCGGAGAAGCTCGCGACGATCTGCCGCGAGATACGCCAGCTCTTCCCGGAGGCGAAGGGCATCTCGATACAGTCTGAATGCCCCATCGGGCTGATAGGCGACGACATCGAGGCCTCGGCAAAAGAGATGCGAGCCGAGCTTGGCATAGACATATTCCCGGTACGCTGCGAGGGCTTCCGCGGCGTGTCACAGTCGCTCGGACATCATATCGCGAACGACGTTATCCGCGACTACGCGCTCGGCAAGGGCACGCTTGAAACCCAGACCCCATATGATGTCGCGATCATCGGCGACTACAACATCGGCGGCGACGCGTGGGCCTAGAAGAAGATAATCGAGGCGATGGGCCTGAGGGTAATATCCATGTGGTCCGGCGACGGCTCTATCGAGGCACTTCAGGTGAACCACCTCGCGAAGCTGAACCTCGTCCACTGTTACCGCTCCGTAAACTACATTGCGCGCCACATGGAAGAGAAGTACGGCGTGCCCTGGATGGAGTACAACTTCTTCGGCCCGACCAAGATAGAGTCGTCCATCCGCGCCATCGCCTCGAAGTTCGACAGC
>DASXVI010000218.1:0-7191 GCA_036504315.1 Nitrospirota bacterium | reverse complement strand
AAGCGTAACCACGCTGTCCTCGATGTCGGGCGACAATATCTTGCCGCGCATCTGCCTCCTCATGCCGCGTACCTCGAAGATGTCCGCGAAATCGGACTCGAAAAATATATAGAAAGGCAGGTCCACCTTCATACGCCCGTGGTTTAAGAGCCTCAGCCGCTCGTAGCAGGTGCCGTCCATTATGAACTTCTGGCGGAACAGGTGCAGCGTGCCCCTGGGGATAAGGAACCCGCCGTCAAGCTCTATGTCGGGGTTGGTAAGGTCGGCGGACAGCATATAGTTGTCGGGGTGGACGGTCGAACTCAGCAGCATCGGCCTTCTCTGGCCTATGCGCAGCTCGTAGCGCGAGAGGAAGCGGGTGCCCTCGTGGTACAGCCCTTGCTCCCCTCTCCCTACCGGCTGGACATCGCCGTACCGGTCGAAGACCGCGAAGGTATCGCCGTTTTTGAGGACCCTCGTCCTGTCGTCGGCCAGCGCGGATGTCGCCAGCACATAGAACTGGTCTCCGACTTTGATTATATCGCTCATCAGGCAGCCCTGTATGTCTTACGCAGACCCGGCGCGGCTTTTTCCGCCAGCTTCCGGTAAATGCCCGTATAGTCCTCCGCCATGCGCCTCGAAGAAAAACGCTCCTCGAACTCGCGACGGACCGCTCGCCTGTCCAGCTCACCGACACGCTCAACGGCGCTTACGGCCTCGTGCAGCGTGCCGCATATATATCCCGTCACGCCGTCTTTTACAACCTCGGGCACCGAACCGCAATTAAACGCGATGACCGGCGTCCCGCAGGCGAACGACTCGATCATGACGAGCCCGAACGGCTCCGGCCAGTCTATCGGGAAGAGCAGTGCCAGCGCCTCGCCGACGAATGCATCCTTTTCCTTCTCGCCGATTTCGCCGACATACTCCACATACGGCCCCTTCAGCAAGGGTTCGACAAATTCCTTGAAATACGGCCTGTCAACATTCTGTATCTTGGCTGCTATCTTCAGCTCTATCCCGGTCCGGAGGGCAATCTCTATCGCGCGGTCTACCCTCTTCTCACGGGACATCCTGCCAACGAAGGCCAGGTATTTCCCCTTCTTCTCGCGGAATGTGTAGAGGTCGGGCGGCAGGCCGTGATAGACGGTCTTCTGCCAGTTGGCGTTCGGGACAGGAGTCCTCTGGTTGTCCGAGATGGATATCAGCGGTATGTCGTCGAACTCGTCATAGAGGTTTACCAGGTCTTTTAAGTCGAGCCTCCCGTGCAGGGTCGTCACGGACGGGACCCTCATCCGCCGGGATAACGGATAGCTGAAATAATCAATATGCCAATGGACGATATCGAAGTTTTCGGCCCTCTGGGCCACCTGCTCCATAAGGAGAAAGTGGTGCGCCACGGTATCGACGCAGTTGGGGTCGAGCCGCAGGGAGTTCCTGCACGGGGATACGAGCTTTGCAGTGGTGACGGAATCACCGCTCGCAAACAGGGTAACATCGTGCCCCATGCCGACCAGCTCTTCGGTCAGGTATGATATCACCCTTTCGGTCCCGCCGTAAAGTCTCGGAGGTACGCTCTCATGGAGCGGCGCCACCTGCGCAATCCTCATCCTTGCCTCCTTGAGGGAAAATAAATTATTGGCCGGATATCGGGCGGACGAGGCTTAAAGCTCTATTTTCCTAAGTATATCCGAGGACGCCAGTGCGTCAAGCCGTCCGAATCGGCCCTTTGTTGCGCCTAAAGTTTGGTATGCCCCCTGTCGAAAAGCCACTTGTCAGGGACGACGCTTTACCAGGAGGTAGGCATGAAAGGATTTATGGCCGCAACCATCGCGGCCGCATTGACGGCTCTCGTCCTTCCCGGGATGTGCCTGGCGGAGACCGACGCAGAAAAGGAATTCAACAAGGGGGCGATTCTTTCGAGCAGCGGACATTATGAAGAGGCGGCAAATGCCTTTGGAAGGGCAATCGAGTGCGACCCGAAATTCGCAGAAGCGCATTTTGCCCGGGGCAAATCCCTGTTCGCGCTGCATAACTACAAGGGAGCTGTCGAGGAATACAGGAAGGCGCTCTTGCTGGACCAGTACCTCGACGCATATTCCCAGATGGGCTACTGCCTGATATGCCTGGGCAAGTATAACGAGGCCCTCGACATACTGGACACCGGCGAAAAGCTGCTCGGCCCGGACAGGGCCACCAGGCTGAACACCGCCCTTGCGCTCGACAGGCGGGGGTTCGACCAGGACTCGGACAGGATAGTGAAGATTGAGGAAGAGCTGATAGCGCAAAACCCGGACGATGTCGTGGCGATGGCGGTCTACGCGATGCAGAACCGCAAGGACCTTCTGGTAAACAAGCTCTCGACTCTGACAGAGAAGCAGCGCGAATATTTAAAGCGCACCATATCGTTATCGGCCGGCAGACAGGACGACGACCTCAAGATGATGATACGTTAGAGTCCGGTTACCCGGCCCACGAAAAAGCGGTGCCCGACCCCCTCTCAAGGGTGCCGCTTCATAAAACCCCGGCTATCCGGCCGCGCGGCATACCACCGCCGGCCGGGGCCGGGCTTTCAATTTTGGATTCCATTGTCGGCTTCCGGTTTTAGTCTTTACTTTCCGGTAGTTTTGCGGTAATCTCGGCTGATGGGACTTGCATTCATCGACTGGGCGATAATCGCCGCGTTCATGCTTTTTTCGCTGGCCGTAGGCCTTGTATTTACGAAGCGGGCGTCGAGTTCGCTCTCCGAGTTTTTCCTTTCCGGACGCAGTATGCCGTGGTGGCTTGCCGGCACGAGCATGGTCGCCACTTCGTTTTCCGCCGACACCCCGCTTTATGTCACCTCGCTAATCCGCTCCAAGGGCATCTACGAGAACTGGCAGTGGTGGTGCTTCCTGCTGTCGGGGATGCTGTCCGTCTTCTTCTTCGCGAGGCTGTGGAGGCGGGCCGGTGTCGTGACCGATGTCGAGCTTACCGAAATGCGGTACTCCGGCAAGGCCGCCGCAGTCCTCCGGGGTTTCCGTTCCATCTACTTCTCGGTCGCCATCCATACCATAATAAAGGCCCAGATAATACTTGCGATGGCGAAGATAATGGATGTCTTCTTCGGGGTCGGCAAGTGGCAGGCCATCTCGATTTCATTCGGCATAACAATATTTTACGCGATGCTGGCCGGGTACTGGGGGGTAATCATCACCGACTTCTTCCAGTTCATCATGGCGATGGCGGGCGCGGTCGCCCTCGCCGTGATTGCGGTAAACAGCGCTGGCGGGCTTACGGGCCTTGAACAGCGCGTCAACGACCTCTACCCCGCGATGCATTACACGGACTTCTTCCCGCCGACGGACGGCCAGTTGTTCGGCCCTGCGGCCCTGACCTTCATCGCCTACATGGGCATGTCATGGTGGTCGAAGTATTCCTCGGACGGCGGCGGCGTCGTGGTGCAGAGGATGTCTTCCTGCAAGGACGAGCGGCACGCGCTCCTGGGGACCCTGTTCTTCAATATCGCCAATTACGCAATCCGTTCGTGGCCGTGGATAATCGCGGCGCTTGCCTCGCTGATACTCTATCCGGTGGTCGCGGGCGAGGACGCCGACCTGGTTTACCCGATGATGGCGAAGACCCTGATGCCGCCCGGCCTGAAGGGCCTGATGGTGGCGGCGTTCTTTGCGGCCTTCATGTCCTCGATGAGCACATACTTGAACCTCTCGTCATCGTATCTCATCAACGATTTCTACAAGAGGTTTGTTGTAAAGGACAGGCCGGACAGGCACTATGTCAACGCCTCCCGCTGGGCAACGGTCGTCCTCTCCCTCATAACCGCGTATGTCGCATATTCCGCGACTTCGATAGTCGGGATGTTCAAGTTCCTCATAGCCTTCGGCAGCGGCACCGGGCTTGTCTACCTCGTGCGCTGGTACTGGTGGCGGGTGAACGCATGGTCCGAGATATCCGCGATGCTTGCATCGACTGCCATATCTATTACGCTGTTCCAGCCCGCGTTCAAGGATATGCCTTATTATGAAAAACTGTTCCTTATTATCTCCATTTCGACGGCGATATGGTTTGTGGTCACATTCATCACGAAGCCGACGGAGGAGTCGAAGCTGATAGAGTTCTATAAGAAGGCCGCGCCGGGAGGGCCGGGCTGGAAGCATATCGAGGACAAGGTCATCGAGCCGCACGAGCGGGGCAAGTCCATCGCTGGCGACATCATCCATTTCATACTCGGCACGGTAATGGTCTACGGCTACACACTCGGCATCGGCAAGATGCTCCTGGGCCATTCTACCGAAGGCATATTCTACCTGATAGCCGCGATAGTCGCGACCGCGCTGCTTTATTCCGGGCTGACCAAACGGGGCTGGGAGAAGGTCTATGAATAAGGAACCGCTAAACCGGGGCCGACACGAGGGTGCGGCCCCTACGATGAAATAATCTCCCTCTCCTGACAACATCCCTTCTGTCTGCTATTCTATCTAAAAGATAATCTAATTCACCCTGAGGAACCCTCACCCCCAACCCCTCTCCCGTAGGGCGAGGGGAGAATGAGCCCGGAGGTCTTGGATGAAATACTTCATCGCGGGCCTCTTCGTGCTCGCCCTGTCCGCCCCCGCATCCGCATGGGACCCCTGCGAAGATATTAAGCTGGAGCGCGCCTGCTACATTAATTTCTGCGGTTTCCAGATGAAGACGCTGAAAGGCCGGGATGTCTGCGTCCTCCGGGGTGAGGCCCGCAACAAGTCCGACTGCTGGTTTGGCATGACCTACGTCGAATACGAGGTCATGGGCACAAGCGGCATGAGGATCGCCCAGGGCTATATCATCCTTCGGAGCATCTGGCCGGGCGCAAACATCCCATTTGAGCGGCCCCTGCCCATCGGGGCCTCGGACGCGGCGTCCGCAACCTGCCGGATGAAATTCCTGAAACCCGGCGACCCGAAATGCTGCAGCTGATTTTCTTGTTGACAACCGGCCCGCTGGTAGTGCCTAATTTTAGCCATGCACGAGCAACCTTCCACACCGCCAAAATACATCGACCTCCACACCCACGGCCTGTCCGGTCTGGACAGCCGTTCCATCAGGCCGGATGAATATCTGCGGCTTGCGGAAACCTATGCCTTGCACGGGACCGCGGCGTTCCTGCCGACGCTTTTCCCCGGCCCGATAGACGCGATGCGCGGCCAGCTTGCCGCCATAAGTGGGGCAAAGGAAACCCAGGCATGTACCGGCTACGGAGCAAAAATACTCGGCGCGCACCTGGAAGGGCCATTCGTGAACCCCTTAAAATGCGGGGCGCTGCCGAAGGAGTTCTTCATACTGCCGACAGAAGACAATATCGCACGGCTGTTCGACGGCTTCGAAGATATTGTCCGCATCGTCACAATCGCGCCTGAGCTTCCGGGCGCTCTCCGGGCGATAGATCAGTTAACCGAGGCCGGAATCCGGGTAAATATGGGCCACTCGGACGCTACTGCCGGGCAGGCCCGCGACGGCCAGACCGCGGGCGCAACGGGGGTAACCCACCTCTTCAACGCGATGCCGGGCATCCACCACCGCGAGCCGGGACTTGCCGGGTTTGCGCTGACCGAGGACTCGCTCTTCGTCGAGATAATCGCCGACTTCGCGCACATCCACCCGGATATGCTGAAGGTCGTTCTCCGGTGCAAGCCCGCAGACAGGATAATACTCGTCTCGGACTCCCTCCTTGAGGCCAAGCTCCCGTCATCCCCGCCAAATGGCCCGCGATATGTCCCCGGCACGGCGACACTCGCCGGGAGCGGCATCTCTCTCGCGGACGCAGTAGCTAATATCATCTCCCTCGGGATACCGGAGGAAACCGCGCTCAGTTTTGCCATCGACAACCCAGCCAGCTATTTGAGAACTGCTCCCGACAATAGATAGACACTCCAAAAAACCTTTCCGTTTCCGGTACTTACCTGCGCTTGTCGGCATGCATCAAAATTGACATGCCGTCTTTTTTCATATACCCTTTATATTATGAACGATGGTTAAATATAGTCATACAGAAGAAAGGAGCAGCACAAATGGCTGAGCATTTTACACCAAGAGCAGTCGGTCCTGAATTCAGCGAGACGGCCGGGACCTTCCTCAAACGCGTCTCGTGGGGCGCGATATTTGCCGGGGCCGTAATTGCCCTGGTCCTTGAGATCAGCCTCATCCTTCTCGGGATGGGCATAGGCTTTGCGACCATTAACCCCGCTACCGAGCAACACCCGTTCGTCGGCATCGGCATGGGCTCCGGTATCTGGATGGGGATAAGCTTCCTGATTTCCCTCTTTGCCGGAGGTTATGTGACGGCGCGGCTGGCCGGGTCCCTGCAGAGGGTAAACGGGATACTGCACGGGCTTGTCGTGTGGGGGATAGTATCTCTTGCATCGGTATACCTTATGACTACGGCGGCAGGCTCGCTGTTAGGCGGGGCATTCACGGTGGCCGGGAAAGGTATCTCGATGCTCGGCACGGGTGCCGCAATAATGGCCCCGCAGGTGGTATCTAAGGCCGCGGGCCAGGGCGGTCTGTCGCTCGACTCCATAATCGCGGAAGGCAAGCAGGCCATCAGCCAGAGCGGCAAACCCGCAGCCCCCGGCACAATTCAGGCCTCTGACAAGGAACTGACGGATTCCCTGAAAAAACTCTTTGCAGGAGGGACTGTCAATGCGGCCGACAAGGATGCGACCGTAAACGCGCTGGTTGCGAGGACTAACCTGACCAGGCCCGAGGCCGAAGCCAAAGTCGACGGGTGGATATCCCAGTACCAGCAGACCAAGGCTCAAACCGAGACGACGGCGCGCAACGTTTCCCAGGATGTCATGAGCGGGTTGTCGAAGGCCGCGATGTGGGCGTTCATAGCAATGGTCCTTGAGGCCGTAGCCGCAGGAATAGGCGGCGCGCTCGGGGCGCGGACGGAATACCGCCACGCCCGTCACGCCTGAGCTTTATTAACGGTTTAAATAAAGGACGCGGGATAATGAATCCTCGCGTCCTTTTTGTTTGACTTGTTAATGCCATGAATATAAAATATTTTCGCGAGAGTTATTAAATGCATCCCGAGCTTTCTAAATGAAAATTTACACCCTCAAAAAAGGCACTATCGAGAAGTTCCTCAAAAGGATGAGGAGCAAGGGCGGAGGGGTATCCGCGCCCAAGCTCGACGAAGTGCTGAAAGAAATCCTGCACAAGGCGAACGAG
>DASXVI010000217.1:0-2749 GCA_036504315.1 Nitrospirota bacterium | reverse complement strand
ACGTCCGAAGCTGCATCCCGGAGGCATGGCTGAGGCCAACCATGTCGAGAAGCTCCTCGCCCCTGTTCCTGCGCTCGGCCTTCGGCATCCCGAAGAGCCTCCCATAGAAGTCCAGAAACTCGGTCGCGGTAAGGTAGTCATAGAAATAAGGCTGTTCCGGCAGGAACCCTATGCGCCGCTTTACCTCGACGCTGCCCAACTCCTGACCCATTATCCAGGCCTTTCCCGTGGTCGGGTATATAAGCCCCATCAGAATCTTCAGCGTCGTAGTCTTGCCCGCGCCGTTTGGGCCCAGGAACCCGAAAACGTCGCCCTGCCTCACTTCCATCGTGAGACCCTTCAGGGCCGTCACCTTCTTCCGCCGGAAGCCCGTTACGAATACCTTCGAAAGGTTCTCAGTACGGACCATCATATCTCCCCCTAATGTTGTCTGTATATCCCAAGGTTTTCTTTAACAGCCGAACTCTTTACCTTGCCGTCGGTGTCGATATAGAACCGGCCTCCGTTAGGCTCGGGGGGAACGGCTTTAATAAGCCCTGCCCTCGCCATCTCTCCCAGGCTCTCCGGAGCTCTCCCGGCCTTCTCCTTAAAATAATCCGCAGCCTTCTGAAGTTCATTAACTATCACCTGGGCCTCAAGAAGGTGCATCCGCTTGCCGATTTCCTCGCGCATCCGCTCGTCCTTCGAACTTGAGTACATCTTTTCGAGGAAATCCAGAGCATAGACGGGGTCCTCGGCCTGGACATACAGCCTTGAAGCAAGCAGGGAGGTGTACGGAGGGCTGCCTTTAATACTTGCCGCCTTCTCCATGTTCTTTGCGGCGGCCAGATAATCTTTATCGAAGAAAAATTTGTTGAACCCCAGGTAGAAATACAGCTGCCAGACATCCGTGTTGTAAATAACGCCTTTTTCCAGAAGCTTGTCGGAGAGGTCGACCTTGTCGGCCACTATGGTGAGCATCAGCGCGCCCATCTCGTAAGGCGTAACGAACACCGGGTCGAGGGTCGTGAGCGTGTCCAGGGCCTTGTACATCCAGTCGTAACCCCGGCTTGAAATTTTCTTTTCACCGGACTGTATGACGACCTTTATCCACAGGATGTCGGCGACGGTGTTCTCATAGCCAAGGGAGGCGATTTTCAGATGGTCTGCGTCGGGCAGGTACAGGAAGCTGTCGGTCTCCCGATATGCGGCCTCTTTGGTCGAGTCTATCTGGGACTGGAGCGCAAATACAGCCGCGCCCACGGCAAAAAAGATAGCGACCCAATAAATGGCTGTCCCGCGCTTCATGCTTTTCTCATCCTTTTTTTAACTCTGCCGACAGGGCCCTGACCGCCGAAATATCCACGCTCAGGAACTGGCGCTCCTGAGGCATCACCGCCCCTTTGCTATACTTTTCGAATGATTCTATTATAATACGACACTCTTCGGCGGACAAGTCCTTTTGACCTGTTTTTTTGTACAAGACCGCAAGCAACCGCCTGCCCTCGAGGCAGTCGGGCTCGACGGATTTCAACCTTTCCAATGCTTTAATCGCGTTGTCCGTATCGCCCAGCAAGACTAAGACCCTCGCCCGGTTCAGCATAATGTCCCACCCGAAAGGGTCGAGCCTGCTCGCGTACTCCGAGTCCTTCAGAGCGCTCAACAGCAGTTGCCTGTCGGGGCTCGCCTTTCCGGACGCGGCGGAGAGTTCAATCTGAGCCGATATGGCCGGGTAACTCCGCTCCACAGGGTTGCACTTAGCGGCCTTGCCAAGCTCAGTGACCGCCTTCTCAAAAGCCTTCGGGTCCCCAGCCGACTGCCTGAAATACAACGCAGCCCGGCGGTTGTATATCTCTGCGTTTCCCGGCTCAACCCTCTGAGCAATATCCAGGAATTTTACCGCCTCGCCGGCATTACCGGCCTTCATGGCAGCATCGGCCTTTGTACCGCAGTAATATCCGATGGCGGGGACCGCGGCCCATACCAGCATCAAAAACACCCAACCTAAAGACGCCGCGGCAAACATAGGCCTGCTTTGGCCCAGGTCCGCCCGGATATCCCTACCATCCTCTCCGGCCTGGAGCATTATTACGACGAGCATGATAAACAGGAATACAATGCCCGGCTCGTGAAGGTTGGCGTCTACCGCCGCATGGACAAGTACGGTTATGATGCCTGCCGACACGCCTGCCGCGGCCGCAGGGTCGCCCCTTGAGACCGAAACCTTTATTGAATTTCTGCAGGCCCTCAGAAGCAGGAACAACCCGAACAGTATGGCGGCTATACCTAAAAAGCCCATCTCTGCCCCGAAATGCTGGTATTCCCCGTGGGCCGTAGCCGCTTTCTTGCCGTATCTTACGATTGCCCCGTCTACCGGGAAATTATACTCCGTCCAATAAAATTTAAAGTTGCCGAGTCCCACGCCCTGCGGGTGGTCGAGCAGCATGCGGCCCGCGCTCTTCCATATATCAACCCTCGAATAAGAATAAGGCTCGGTATTGATTACCCTTTCCTTTATCGGGTTTTGTATTAGTGCAAGCAGCGCAAGCAGGAGCGCTGCAGTGATAAGCGCGACCTTCTTCGAGCGTATCCAGACGAGGACGAAAAGGCCAACGGCAAATGAAAGCGCCCCGCCCCTTGAACCTGTCATTACTATTGCGAAGAATGCGGCGGCACAGAAAGCAAAGAATAACACCTTTGCGCGGCCGCGAGTCCAGGGGTGGTTGTAAATAAGAAAAGACAGGGCGACCAGCAGGGCAGGCGCGACGAA
>DASXVI010000216.1:0-6246 GCA_036504315.1 Nitrospirota bacterium | reverse complement strand
TACCGTTTGCCTTCAACGCGCGCGCGTACTGATATAACCCTTCTATGCTCGTGTGGTTTATCCCAAGGAATGTCTTTAAGGCCTCAAGGGCCTCGGCGTTCCTGTTCAGTTCGAGCAGCGCCTCTCCAAGATACAGGTAGGACTCCCCGTATTTGAGCCTCGGCTCGATTTTGATAGCCTTCTCAAGATAAGGGACGGCTTCCGCCGCCTTGCCGGTGCGCAGGAGCGACAGGCCGACGTAGTGGTTCAGCTCGGGGGAGTCCGGCTCCTTCTTCAGCGCCTCCATGAAGTTTCCCAGCGCATCGGCGGGCCGCTTCTTGTCGAGCAGGACAAGGCCGAGGTCGCGCCGCGCGGTCGAGTCGTGCGGGTTGATGCCGACCTGAAACTGGAGCCTTTTGAAGGCCTTCTGCCTGCGGAAAAACTCCGCCGGGCTGGGTATCCTGTCGCGCAGGAAATACGCGAGCACAAGCGCCAGCAGGATATATGGATACTGCAGAAGTATCCGGAAAATAAAGAAATAAAAGATTGCGGTAATCCAGGTCATATCGCCCTCCCGCGCTAATAATAACCTTTAGGGAATGCGGGTGTCAACGGTACAATTTAGCGTGTCTCTAACACCTTATATTTCGGGCAGTTATTAAAAAGATTATTCCAAAATAAAATTTCGTTTGACAAATGCAGTCTTTTTTTGATATTTTGCAAATCCGTTCTTTAGACAACATCATCAAGTATTCGAGGGAACCATGTTATTGAAAGCCATTAACAAGGAAGACCTGGCTGTCTTTGTCGATAACCTGATAAAGGGTTACGATGAAGTGGTCGGGCCAGTACCAAAAGAGTTCAAGTATGTATTCAGCAAGATAGGGTCATCTGCGGAACTGGCCCTCGACTACGACTCCACACTTCTCCCGCCGAAGAAACATCTTCTGCCGCAGCGGGAAGTCCTGTTCAGCTTCGACAAGGCCGACGGCATCGAGATCGAGCCGAACCTGGACGCCACCAAGCGCGTAATCTTCGGGATCCATTCCTGCGACCTGGCCTCGATATGGCTTATGGACCAGATAATGGCCGAAGGCAACGCCGACGCGCACTACCTCACTCGCCGCAAAAACACCTTTATCATCGGTATCGACTGCGGCAAGCCCTGCTCGGAGAACTCGTTCTGCAAGAGCATGGGGACCTTGAAGCCGGAAGGCGGATACGACCTGTTCTTAACCGACCTGGGCGACCTCTACGCGGTCGAGGTAGGCACGAACGCAGGCGAAGAGCTGCTCGACAACGGCAGTTTCTATCCGGCGAGCTACACCATCAAGGACCGCTTCTTCGAGACATGGCGCGGCAAGCTCCACAACTTCCCGGACAGGATCAAGTTCGATACCGAGAAGCTGCCGGCGCTCCTTACCGAGTCCTACAACGACCTGCTCTGGGATGTCCTCGAAGAGCGCTGCTTCGACTGCGGCGCCTGCACCACGGTCTGCCCGACCTGCTACTGCTTCGATGTCTTCGATGTCGCAAACCTCGACTTGACCTCCGGCGAGCGCGCCCGCAAATGGGACAGCTGTCAGGTGCAGAACTTCGCGGAGATGGCCGGCGGCAACAACATGCGCGGCAAGCGGAGCGACCGCCTGCGCCACAGGCTGTTCCGCAAGGGCAAATACTTCAAGGAGAAGTACGGCAAGTTCGCGTGCGTCGGCTGCGGCCGCTGCGGAAGGTCATGCCTGGCCAAGATAGACGTGATGGAGATATTCAACCGTTTGAAGTAGCCCGGCGAAGCTTTAAACGCATAAACAATAGATGGAGCTTTGGGACTAATGCATAATAATGAATCATTCTACCTGCCGCAAGTGGCAGAAGTCGTCGGCATAAAAGAGTTCTCGCCCCGCGAGAAGTTCTTTGAAATCAAAATGCCGGAAGGCCCGCTCGGCCACCAGCCGGGCCAGTTCGTCGAGGTATCCATACTCGGCGTCGGGGAGGCCCCGATATCGGTATCCTCGTCCCCTACCAAGGACGGCGACACCTTCGAGATGTGCATCAGGAATACCGGCAGCCTCACAAACAAGCTGCACCAGTTGAAGGTCGGCGACAAGGTCGGCATACGCGGGCCTTACGGCGTCGGATTCCCGGTCCACGACCTTACCGGCTACGACCTGCTGTTCGTCGCTGGCGGCCTCGGCATCGTGCCGCTCCGTTCGATGATCAACTACGCGGTGGACAGGCGTTCGGAGTTCGGCAAGATAACCCTGCTCTACGGCTCCCGCACCCCGTCCGACATGCTGTTCGCGGAAGACATCGAGCATTGGAAGAAGGTGCCGGACTTTAATTTCATGCCGACGGTCGATGTCGCCGACGAGTCATGGGGCGGCAAGATAGGCCCGATAACCAGGCTGTTCGACGACCTCAAGTTCGACCCGTCCAAGACGATGTCGCTTGTCGTCGGCCCGCCGGTCATGTTCCGGTACGTACTTAAGGCGATGCTCGCCGAGGGCATCTACGAGAGCCACATATACCTCTCGATGGAGAGGCGCATGAAGTGCGGCGTCGGCAAGTGCGGCCACTGCCAGATGGACTATGTATACGTCTGTCAGGACGGCCCGGTTTTCCCGTACACGAGAGTAAGAAACCTGCAGGAGGCCTTCTAAGATGAAACCGAAAGTCGCAGTATTCGCCCTCACAAGCTGCGAGGGCTGCTCACTGCAGATACTGAACCTTGAGGACCACCTTCTGGACCTCCTGGGCCAGGTTGAACTGGTAAACTTCCGCGAGGCCATGGACGAGAAGCGCGAAGACTATGATATCGCCTTCATCGACGGCTGCGCCACTACTCCGCACGATGTCGAAGAGCTTAAAAAGATACGCGCACAGGCGAAGGTCCTGATTGCGATGGGCGCTTGCGCCGTCCAGGGCGGGCTGTACGCCATGAGGAATTTCCACGACCACGCCAAGACCGTCGAGACCGTCTACGGCAAGGACATGGCCGCGCATTTCAGCCACTCCCTGCCGGTCAGGCCGCTTTCGCATTATGTGAAGGTCGACCACAACCTCTACGGCTGCCCGATGGACAAGTTCGAGTTTGTCGAGGTCGTCCGCTCGCTCCTGCTGGGCAAGGCCCCGAACATCCCGGACTACCCGCTGTGCAACGAGTGCAGGGCCGCCGAGAACATCTGCGTGTTCGACCGCGGGATGACCTGCTTCGGCCCAATCACCCGCGCGGGCTGCGGCGCGATATGCCCGGCGAACGGCAAGGGCTGCGAAGCCTGCCGAGGCCTTGTGAGCAAGCCGTTCATCGACTCGCACAAGAAGATAATGAAACAGCATGGGTTGAGCGTGGAAGACCTCCTCGCCCAGTTCAGAGAATATAATGGATATTGGGAAGAGACTCATGAAAAATCTGGAAATTAAAGTAGAGAATGTCACCCGCCTGGAAGGGCATGGCAGCATCCGCGTAAAGGTGAAGGACGGCCAGGTTGTCGAGTCAGCTTTCGACATCATCGAGTCTCCCCGCTTCTTCGAGGTTATGCTCCAGGGCAGAAAATACTCCGATTCGGCTCCCATGACTTCCCGCATCTGCGGAATATGCGCCGTCTCGCACACTACCGTCTCCCTTGAGGCGACTGAGGACGCTTTCGGCATCGTACCGACAGAGCAGACCATGCTTCTTCGGAAGCTGATATTCCACGGCGAAATGATACAGAGCCATGTACTGCATGTGTACTTCCTCGTCGCCCCGGACCTATTGGGCGTCGGCTCGGTCATCCCGCTCGCCAGCACGCACCTCGATGTCGTGAGGATGGCGCTCCGGCTGAAGAAGCTCGGCAACGACATCTGCGCCGTTGTAGGCGGCAGGCATGTCCACCCGATATCCATGGCCGTCAACGGCTTCACGAAGGTCCCGGCCAAGGCCGAGCTTTCCGCACTGCGCGAGAGGATGGTCGCCGCAAGGGCCGACCTTGCCGCGACGGTCGAACTGCTCAAGACCCTGCCGCTCCCGGACTTCACCCGCGAGACCGAGTACCTGTCGCTCAAGGGCGACAAGGAATACCCGTTCATCGAGGGCGACTTAGTCTCGTCCGACGGCTACACCTTCAAGCGCCAGGACTACTTGGACCACATCAAGGAGACCGTCGTACCGACCTGCACCGCAAAGCATGTCAAGGCCAAGAGGCCGTCGTACATGGTCGGCGCGCTCGCGAGGTTCAACAACAACCACGAGCTGCTCCACCCGGCCGCAAAGGCGGTCGCGAAGGCTCTCGGGCTTACCGCTCCGTGCCATAACCCGTTCTTCATCAGTGTCGCCCAGCTTGTGGAGACCGTCCACTGCAACGAGGACGGCATCGCCATAATCGACCAGCTCCTTGCCCGCGACATAAAGATGGAGCCGAACACGGTCGTCACGAAGGCGGGGCGCGGCGTCGGCGTGGTCGAGGCCCCGAGGGGCATCCTCTTCCACGACTACACCTACGATGCGGACGGTTATATGCAGAAGGCAAACTGCATCATCCCGACCGGCCAGAACATCGCGAACATCGACCACGACATGAACGGGCTCATCCCGGTATTGTTGAATGCGGACAAGGGTGAGGAAGAGATATCCAAGACGCTCCAGATACTCGTCAGGGCATACGACCCCTGCATATCCTGCGCGGTCCATGCAATCGAGGTTGAGTTCGTAAAATAAAGCCCAAAAGGCATACGACCAAAAAGGCACATGAAAGGAGACTTGAATGGTCCCCGTTGAAAATTTAAAAAAGGTCGAGATTTTTGAAGACCTGTCCGACGAAGAGCTTGAAGCGATATCCAAGGTCGCAGAGACCAGAAGGGTCTTGAAGGACCAGGTGATATTCGCCGAAGGCACCGTGGCATCCCAGCTTTTCATCCTGCTCGAAGGCAAGGTCGCCATCGAGCTTGTTACCGGGCGTCATCAGGAAGCCGTGTTCTACAATGTAGAGCCCGGCCATGTTTTCGGCTGGTCCGGTTTCATACACCCGTTCAAGTTCACGGCAACCGGCAAGGCCGCCGCTGACGGGCTGGTCATGACCATCGACCGCGAATCCTTCCACAAGATTGTCGCGGATGACCACCATTTAGGCTTTGTGGTAATGGAAGGACTGGCCGAGGTAATCACGAAGCGCCTCCGCGAAACGCGCATGCAGCTCATCGAGGCGCTGAATAACTAAGCTGGGAATATATATTTCGTAGGGGCCGGCCATCGCGTCGGCCCTTTTCTTTTCCGCCGCCTCTGCTCTTCTGAATGAGACTGGACTCCTCAGCCGGGCCGCCATATTAGGGCCAGCCTTCGGCTGACTCCCGAAGAATGGCGCCCCTTTGAGGACTGCCAGTCTCACTACTGTTTTTTCTCATGCCCCCGCCTGCTTTTGGTTTATACTTAATATTATGAGAATCGGTTTCCACATTTCAATAGCCGGAGGCTTTCCCCTCGCCATCGACCGCGCCGCCTTTGTCGGATGCACGACTATGCAGATATTCTCGCATTCGCCCCGTATGTGGAAGGTCTCGGACATAAAACCGGACGAGGCCGCCGCATTCATCGCCGCGCGCAAAAAGGCAGGCATCACCCCCCTGTTCGTCCATACCTCGTACCTGATCAACCTTGCCGCCGCAGACAGCGAGCTGCACGCCAAGTCTATCGCCGCGCTCAGGAACGAGATGGAGCGGGCGGAGATACTAGGGGCCGAGTTCGTCGTCACACACCTTGGCAGCGCGTCGGGAAGCCCGGAGCAGGAAGCGATGGAGCGGGTCGCGGACGGACTCGGCAGAGCCCTCGAAGGTTTCACCGGCAATGCCCGCCTGTTGATTGAGAATACATCCGGCGAGCGCGGGGATGTCGGTTGCAGGTTCGGGGATATCGCGTGGATTATAAAGAGTTCGGGCTTGCAGAATTTGGGCGTGACGGTTGACACCTGCCACAGCTTCGGCGCGGGTTACGATATCAAGACGAAGAAAGGGCTGGATGCGGCGGTAAGGCTGATGGACGAAACATTCGGGCTTTCGCGGCTCAAGCTCATACACTTGAACGACAGCAAGCACCCGCTCGCTTCGCTTAGGGACAGGCACGAGGACATCGGAAAGGGCTTTATCGGCGAAGACGGCTTCAGGTTGATCCTCAACCACCCGAAGCTGAAGGCCGTCCCGATGGTGATGGAAACACCGAAGAGCACGCCGGATGACGATATCAGAAACTTGGCCGTGGCGATGCGGCTGAGAGAAGGCTGATTACCGCCCGCCACG
>DASXVI010000215.1:0-2738 GCA_036504315.1 Nitrospirota bacterium | reverse complement strand
CGCGAAGGAAGTCCAGGCCGGTTACGAGTGCGGTACGAGCGTCGAAAACTTCAACGACATAAAGGTCGGCGATATAATCGAAGTCTACGACATAGAGAAGCTCGCCACCAAGCTGTAAGAGATATGTTTGTAGGTATACTCACGGTCGAGCTCCATATACCCGAGGCGGGCTCCCTCAAGGGCAAGCGGTCGGTGGTAAAGGGGCTGAAAGACCGGATAAGAAGCAAGTTCAACGTCTCGGTTGCCGAGGTCGGCGACAACGACCTCTGGCAGCGGACGACAATCGGCATATCCTGCGTCTCTTCCGAAAAGAAGCACGCAGGCGAGATGCTCGACCATGTCCTCGATTTAATAAGGTCGAACACCTCCGCCGAACTGATAGACTATCAGATTGAAATACTGTAGAGCGAGGGGCCGCAAGGCTGAATAAATGGAACCTTCCAGAAGGATGGAAAAGGTCGGCGACCTTATAAGGACCGAGCTTGCCGACATAATACTGCGCAAGCTGAAGGACCCGAGGGTGGGTTTCGTCACCATCACCCATGTGGAAGTCAGCCCGGACCTGAGGCATGCGCGAGTCCTGATCAGCGTGCTTGGCAGCGACGAGCAGAAGAAGGACACCATGAAGGGGCTGAAGAGCGCCGCCCCGTTCATGCGGGTTGAGCTTGGCAAGAGGATGAAGCTCCGCGTTACGCCGGAACTGGCGTTCACCTTTGACGAGTCCATCGAGCGTGGCGCGCATATGCTCGAACTCCTCGAAAGCATTAAAAAAGAACACAAAGACGGTGAGGGCGAAGAATAGGATGCCGGGTATCAAGGATGTCGCCGACGCGATAAACGCAAGCAGCAGTTTCGTGATTTCCGCGCATGTCAGCCCCGAAGGCGACGCAATCGGCTCACAGTTAGGGCTTGGGCTCTCGCTCATGAAGATGGGCAAGAAGGTTACATTTCTCAGCTTCGACAAGGTGCCGGACTTCCTTACCTTTCTTCCGGGTTCGGCCCTGATCCGTCAAGGTGACCGGATAGATGAAGAGCACGATGCCTTGATAGTCGTAGACTGCGAGCCTGGCAGGACAGGCCTGAAGGACCTCGACCGAGCCCCGGTCAAACAAATTATAAATATTGACCATCATATAACCAACCCGAAGACCGCCGATGTTTACTGGGTGAACCCGGACGCGGCAGCCGCGGGCGAGATGGTCTATGACCTGCTGAAGCATATGGGCGCGCCGATAGACATCGATGTCGCTACCAACCTCTATACCTGCATATTCACCGACACCGGCTCGTTCCGGTATACCAATGCTGATTACGACGCGCTTTCCAAGTCCGCCGAGCTTTTGACCTACGGCGTTGACACCTGGATGATAACCGAGAATGTCTACGAGACAAAATCCTTCAACAGGATGAAGCTCCTCGGGCTGGTATTGTCCACCCTGGAAAAGAGCGACGACGGCGGGTTGGCGTGGGTGACGGTCCTTGAGGACTTTTACCGGCAGACCCGAACCTCGGCAGAGGATACAGACGGCTTCATCAACTACCCGCGCTCGGTAAAGGATGTAGAAGTTGCGGTCCTTTTCCGCGAGGCAGGGCCGGATACGGTAAAGATAAGCTTCCGCTCCAAGGGCCGGGTCGATATATCGACCTTCGCGCATTCCCTTGGCGGCGGAGGGCACCCGAACGCGGCCGGGGTTGTTCTGAAGGACACCACAGTGGATTCCGCCAAGGCGCTGGTCATCCCGAAGATGGTCGAGCACATAAAAAAGACTATTGTGGCTTGATGGACGGGCTGCTTTTAATCGACAAACCGGCCGGCTGGACATCTCACGACGCCGTCGGCTTCATAAGAAGGGCGATAGTCGAAAAAAGGGTCGGCCATACCGGCACGCTGGACCCTGCCGCGACCGGACTGCTGCTCATACTCGTAGGCAAGGCGACGCGGCTGGCCGTTTATTTCGACGGGGACGAGAAGGAGTACCGGGCGGTCATGAAGCTCGGGGCCGAGACCGATACCCAGGACGCCGAGGGCGAGGTCATACGGGAGTGCCCGACCCCTGCGCTCGACGCCGCCACGATTGAAGCCGCGTTCGAGGGCTTCAGGGGCAACATCAGCCAGATACCGCCGATGTACTCGGCGATAAAGCAGGGAGGCCAGCCGCTTTACAAGAGCGCCAGGGCCGGGGTAGAGGTAGAGCGGGCGGCAAGGGAAGTTACAATCGGCCGTCTTCAGCTTGAGGGGTTTGCGGAAGACGAGATTACCTTCTCGGTCAGATGCTCCAAGGGGACATACATCAGGACGCTTGCCCGCGATATCGGGGAAGAGCTTGGAAGCTGCGCTCACCTTAAATCCCTTTCGCGGACGATGGTAGGCAGTTACAGGCTTGAGGACTCGGCGGGCATTGCAGACAAGCCTGCGGGTCAAATGCTTCGGGACAGGATTATCCCGTTTTCCGGGATGCTGCAGGATATTCCGGCCGTAGTGCTTGACGAGGCTGCCGCAAGAGGGGTGAAAGACGGAAGGCAGCCAAGCAGGGAGCAGATGGACAATGTCCCGGCTGTTAAGCCCAATGAGGCAGTCAGGCTGGTTTCGGGTTCGGGCGAGCTGCTCGCGGTTGCCGAGGCGGGGCCCGACCCGGGAGGGCTGGTTCCATTCCGGCTAAAAGTAGTCCTTGTTTAATTAATGCTTTACAAAAGGGTACCCGTTATGGTAATTTCTTAAAGTTTGACGGGCATTTTTC
>DASXVI010000214.1:0-9872 GCA_036504315.1 Nitrospirota bacterium | reverse complement strand
AACCGGGTATTATAATACCCCAGACAGCAAGGTCCGGCGCGATCCATTCGTTCATTTTGAATTCCGGGACTGTGCCTGAAGCCCTGAAATAATGCCTCGCGGCGGCCACATAGCTTGTAGCCGCGAGCATCGCCATAGTCGTCAGGCAGACCGCCGGCAGGTAGTCCCGCATAAGGTTCGATACGAGTTTCAACGACGGCATTATCGCGTCGATGTCCTCTTTCGACATCCCCATCTGCTTGTAAAGCGTAATGGACTCCTGCATGCCCCGGGCCAGTTCGGTGTCGAGGACGGCCCAGGGGTTGATGCTTCCAAGCAGGAAGTAGCCGGCGATGACAGGGACGGTGAAGAAGAACGGCAGCAGGGTCCCCTTAAGTATCGCCCTGTCGTACTTCTCTCCGGTGGCTATCGAGCCGCCCATAGAGAACCCGCAGATGCACAGCGCCATGACCGCGAACGAGACGACCGGAAAGCCTCCGGCCGCGGTCGCAAGGCCGACGCATGCCGCCGATATCAGCGTGCCCTGTCCGTTGCCGTACATCGCCCTGGAATATGCGATCGGAGCAGGCAGGAGGAACAGCATGAATGCGCCGGCAAACGGGAAAAACAGGAACGACGAGAGTATGAAAAGCGCCAATAACCCCGGTGCAAGCGGGCCGCGCCAATTTGTCCTGGTTGGGTTTTCGTTCACGGGGTGGACCTTCGGATAAAAAAAATGGGAAGGGGGCGCAAGCCTTTAAAAAAAGCTCGCGCCCGTCTTCCCGGTATGATTTAAAACTTCTCGCCCACGAACGGAAGAAGGGCGATGTTTCTGGCCCTCTTTATGGCGCTGGTAAGGGCGCGCTGGTGGGTGGCACAGGTGCCCGAGATCCTCCTCGGAATTATCTTGCCGCGGTCCGTCACATAGCCTCTGAGCATCTTGACGTCCTTAAAATCGATATAAGGAATCTTGTCCGCACAGAAATGGCAGACCTTTTTGCGCTGAAAGCGCTTCTTCTTCTCGACCTGCATCTGTCCTCCGGGTATTAGAAGGGAATGTCCCCTTCGTCAATCATTTCTTCAACCTCAGGCGCGCTGGATGCGCCTCCGCCGGGCTGACGCTTCGGCATGAACTGCACGCTGTTGGCGACGACTTCGACCTTGTTCCGCTTCTGGCCGTCTTCCGTCTCCCAGCGCCTCTGCTGAAGCCTGCCTTCGATGAGCACGCCGCTGCCTTTTCCGAGGTACTGGCCGCAGTTCTCGGCCTGTTTGCCGAATACCACGGTGTCGATGTAGCTGACCTCTTCCCTCATCTCGTCGCCCTGCTTGTACTTGCGCGAAAGGGCTACGGACAAGGTGGCAACCGCTGTGCCGCTCGGGTTGTACCTGAGTTCAGGGTCCCGTGTAAGGTTCCCCATCATGATGACTTTGTTGAAACCGACCATTTAACTACTCCCCGCTTATTCCTCTGAAGCTTCGGGCGACTCTTCTTCGGCCTCTTCTTCGGCCTCGGGAGCGGCTTCCGCGTTGGCAGCTGCCTCGGCGGCCTCGGCTTCGGCGGCGGCTCTCGCCTCCGCAGCCAGGGCAGCGGCCTGCTGGGCGGCCAAGGCTTCCTTTTCAAGACGCACGGTCATGAACTTGATTACAGCGTCCGTCAACCGGTAGTTACGCTCAAGCTCGGCAACGGTGGCGGCTTCACCCGTGAACTGAAACAGGACATATTCGCCCTTTTTGTGCTTGTGCACGGTGTAGGCGAGCTTCCTCTTTCCCCATTTTTCGACCTTCTGGACCTCGCCGCCGTTGGACGCAATGACTTCCTGCATCCTCTGGCTGACCTTCTCGGACTCGGCCTCGTCGATTGTGGGGTTGAGGATGATAATGCTCTCGTAATTCATCATCCTTTTTCACCTCCTTTTGGATTTTTTAGCCCCCCGTCGCATATTTCGTTTACGCGGAGAGCAAGGAGTCTCGACCTTTGGTTTGTAAAGTCTATGTAGATAACATTTTCAGCCTGCAAATGCAAGCTATTTATACATTAAAGCGGAAAAGCATGCAGTCGCCGTCTTTGACCACATACTCCTTGCCTTCCTGCCTCAAAACGCCCTTTTCCTTGGCGGCGTTCCAGGAGCCGAGCTTGACCAGGTCGTCGTACGCGACCACTTCGGCACGGATGAAGCCGCGCTCGAAGTCCGAATGTATCACGCCCGCGGCCTGCGGGGCCTTCGTGCCGGCCTGAATAGTCCAGGCCTTGACCTCGTCCTCGCCGGTCGTGAAGAATGTGACCAGCTTTAATAGCTCATAACCCGCGCGCGCCAGCCTGTCAAGGCCGGACTCTGTCAGTCCCACGGCTTCGAGGAACTCGGGCCTCTCCTCCTGCGGAAGGGCCATTATGTCGGACTCCACCTTGCCGCATATGACCACGACCTTCGCGCCCTCCGCGGCCGCCATCTCGCGGACCTCGGCGACGAGCGGGGAGTTTCCGGCAAGGTCGTCCTCGGCCACATTGGCGGCATACAACACCGGCTTGGAGGTCAACAGGAAATAGCTGCGGATGAGCGCCGCCTCGTCCTCCGAAAAACCTCCGGTGCGGACGGGTTCGCCCTTCTCAAGCATACCCTTCAACCTCTCCAGCAGGTCGGCCTCGGCCTTTGCGGCCTTGTCTCCGCCCTTGGCGTCCTTCAGTTTTCGGGTCAGCCTCTTCTCGACGGTGTCGAGGTCGGCCATGATAAGCTCGGTCTCAATTACCTCGATGTCGCGCTTCGGGCCTATCGTCCCATCGACATGTATGACATCCGGGTCCTCGAAACAGCGCACGACATGAACGACCGCGTCAACCTCGCGGATGTTGCCGAGAAACTTGTTGCCCAGGCCTTCGCCCCGGCTTGCGCCCTTTACCAGGCCCGCGATATCGACGAACTCGATTGTAGTAGGCGTCAGTTTCTTGGGGTGGTACATCTTGTTGAGCAGGTCGAGCCGCGCATCCGGCACGCTGACTATGCCGACATTGGGGTCAATAGTTGTGAACGGGTAGTTCGACGCCTGCGCCCCTGCCGAGGACAGCGCGTTGAATATCGTGGACTTCCCAACATTCGGGAGGCCTATTATGCCGCAGTTAAAGCCCATTTTACACCTCGTATTATTTAACCGGCCAGCTTTCGGCGAGCATCCCACAGCCGGGCCAAAAAATTCGCTTGCTCGTTTCAGAGTAACCCTCGATTAGAATTTATCCTATCGAGGACAACTCTGAAATCTCGCCGCTCAGGGTTTTATCCCTCTGCGGCAAGCACGCCGTCAATCCGGCGGGGGCATCAACAAAACAGCAGCCCCGTCCCAATACGGGAACGGGGCTGCGAAATACTACATTATCGCCTGCTGACTAAAAGTGGATCAGCGTGTGGCCGGAGGCCAGGAAGCCGACTATCAGTAGCGCGACGATGTTGATGATCTTTATCATCGGGTTGATGGCCGGGCCTGCGGTGTCCTTGTACGGGTCGCCGACTGTATCGCCGGTAACCGCCGCCTTGTGGGCGTCGGAACCCTTGCCGCCGAAATGGCCGTCCTCGATGTACTTTTTTGCGTTGTCCCACGCGCCGCCGCCCGAAGTCATCGAGATGGCGACGAACAGGCCGGTAACGATTGCGCCGACGAGCATTCCGCCGACTGCCTGCGGGCCGAGGATGTAGCCGACGACGACAGGGGCGAGGACCGGGAGGAGCGCCGGGATCATCATCTCGCGGATGGCCGCCTTGGTGACGATATCGACGGCCTTGGCATAGTCCGGCTTTCCGGTGCCTTCCATGATGCCCTTTATCTCGCGGAACTGGCGGCGTACTTCATCGACTATCTCACCGCCCGCCTTCGCGACGGCCTGCATGGACATCGCGCCGAACAGGTACGGGAGGAGGCCGCCGATGAACAGGCCGACGAGGACCATCGGGTTGGACAGGTCGAAGGTCGGGGCGGCGAAGCCGTTGGCGACCATCTTGTCTGTAAGTTCCTGGGTGTAGGCAGAGAAGAGGACCAGGGCGGCCAGCGCGGCGGAGCCGATGGCATAACCCTTGGTGACGGCCTTGGTGGTGTTGCCGACCGCGTCGAGCGGGTCTGTGATTGCGCGGACGGAGTCCGGCAGCTCGGACATCTCGGCGATGCCGCCGGCGTTGTCCGTTATCGGGCCGTATGCGTCGATTGCGACGATTATGCCGGTCATGGACAGCATCGAGACGGCCGCGACCGCGACGCCGAACAGGCCGCAGCAGGCATAGGCGACGAGGATGCCCGCGCTGATGACGAGTATCGGGGCGGCGGTAGACTTCATCGAGACGGCGAGGCCGGTGATGATGTTTGTGCCGTGGCCGGTGGTCGAGGCCTGGGCTATCGACTTGACCGGGGCATAATCGGTCGAGGTGTAGTACTCGGTTATGACGACCATCGCGCCGGTGACGATAAGACCGACGAGCGCGGCGATGTAGAGGTTCGTCACGGAGTACTGCTCAAGGCCGCCCACAGAGGCGATGCTGCCCATCATGTAGTAGGTGACAGGGTAGAACACGGCGGCGGAGAGCAGGCCCGCCACGATGAGGCCCTTGTAGAGGGCGCCCATGATGTTGCCGCTCTTGCCTATCTTGACAAAGTAAGTGCCGATGATCGAAGTGATTATCGAGATGCCGCCGATTACGAGCGGGAACGCGAGGGCCTTGCCCACGACTTCAGGGCCTGCGGCGCCGAAGAGCAGCGCGGCGAGAAGCATCGAGGAGACTATCGTGACGGCATAGGTCTCGAAGAGGTCGGCTGCCATACCGGCGCAGTCGCCGACATTGTCGCCGACATTGTCCGCGATGACGGCCGGGTTGCGCGGGTCGTCCTCCGGGATGCCTGCCTCGACCTTGCCGACGAGGTCGGCGCCGACATCGGCGCCCTTGGTGAAGATGCCGCCGCCGAGACGGGCGAAGATGGAGATAAGGCTGCCGCCGAAGCCGAGGCCGACGAGCGGGCGGATAAGCTCGATCGCGGTTGCGTTCGGCTCGATGAGCATAAGGATTGCATAATAACCGGACAGGCAGAGAAGGCCGAGGCCGACGACCAGCATGCCGGTGATCGCGCCGCCCCTGAAGGCGACGGTCATGGCGTGGTTGAGGCCGCCGGAGCGGGCCGCTTCAGTCGTCCTGATGTTGGCGCGGACCGAGATGTTCATGCCGATGATGCCGGCGGCGGCGGAGCCGAGAGCGCCGATAATGAAGCCGACGGCGGTCTTAACGCCGAGGCCCATGTCCGCGGGAGCGATACCTATGATGATTGCAAGCACGACGCCGACATATGCGATCGTGGTGTACTGACGCTTGAGGTAAGCGGCGGCGCCTTCCTGGATGGCCTTGGCTATTTCCTGCATCCTGTCGTTGCCCTGACCGAGGCCCATTATCCACTTGATGCTGATAGCGCCGTACGCGACCGCGATAAGACCGCATACCAGTGAGGCAATTACGAAGTTCATACCCATTTTGTTTAAAACCCCCCTTTCATGAATAGAACAAAAACAGAAAACTGTTAAGAGACTTCTCCTGCTTGTGCCAACTACGGGTCAAAGATGTTGCTGCTTGATGTTGTCAAGGCTTCAGTTGTAGAGGTTCATAGCCTTGTCGGCGCCGTCCCGGAGGATAGCTTCCGCCGCCTTTACGGCAGATAAAACCATCTCATTCACGGCAACCTGTTCTCCGCCTTCAAAACGCGAGAGGACATGGTCGGAAGGGTCGAGACCGGCGGGGGGGCGGCCAATGCCCATCTTCAGGCGTACAAAGTCGCCGCTCCCCAGCAGGCCCATTATCGAAGCGATGCCGTTGTGTCCACCGGCCCCGCCTGTCTTTCTTATGCGTGTCTTGCCGAGCGGCAGGTCGAGGTCGTCGTGGGCGACGACCAGGTCTTCCGTCTCGGCCTTGTAAAATGAAACGACCGCCTGGACCGCCTCGCCGCTCAGGTTCATATAGGTCTGGGGCTTGACAAGTATTACATCCTCGCCCGCAAACCTTACCCTGGCCACGAGGGCCTTCCCGAACCCCTTCCAGCTCCCGCCTCCGGCTTCCGCGAGGATTGCGTCCACCGCTGCGAAGCCTATGTTATGGCGGGTCCCGTCGTACCTGGGGCCTGGGTTACCAAGTCCAACGATTATCTTCAAGTCGAGATTACTTCTCTTCTTCCTTCTTCTTGACCACGAGCTCCGGCTCCTTCACCTCGGCCGTAACGGCGGCGGAAAGGTCGGCTTCGAGCTTCTCGGCCGTTATCGGCTGGGCGATGGTGACGACGACCGTGTCTCCGTCGGTAATAGCCTTGACGCCTTCCGGCAGCTTCATATCGCGGACATGTATCGACTCGTTGATCTTAAGGGCGGATATCTCGACATCGATATGCTCCGGCATGTTGCCCGGGAGGCATGCTATTTCGATTTCCCTTGAGAGGTGCTCGAGGATGCCGCCTTCCTTCACGCCTAACGGGGAGCCGACGAGGTTGACATGTACCTTCAGGTGGATGGTCTTGCCCATCGAGACTTCCTGGAGGTCGGCATGCATGAGCTGGCTGTTGATCGGGTCGAGCTGGTAGTCGCGGACGACCGCCATCTTCTCGCCCTTTTCGCCGAGGTTCAGCGAGAGCAGCGTGCTTCCGCCCGCGCCGGCGTTGAGTATCTTGACGAGCTCTTTCTTGTTTATCGTGATAGGCGTGGAGTCGCCCAGTCCGTAGAGTACGCCCGGTATCTTGCCGGCAACCCTGATCCTGCGAGCAGGACCCTTGCCGGTCTCCTTGCGGAGCTCTACACTAAGTGCTATCTTTTCCATTTTTTAAGAAATCCTCCTGCGTGTGATTGATGCTCTTTATTAAACAAACAGAGAGCTGACCGAAGCCTCTTCGTGGATCCTCTTTATCGCCTCGCCCAACAGCGGCGCGACCGTCAAAACCTTCAGCTTCAGGCACTCGGCCTGCCTTGCGGCTACGTCTATCGAATTCGTGACAACTACCTGGTCCAGCTCGGAGGCGTTCAGCCTCGTTATTGCCGGGCCGGACAGCACCGCGTGGGTGCAGGCCGCCATTACCCTCCTGGCGCCCTTGGCCTTTATTGCGGTTACCGCCTGGGTGATGGTCCCGGCAGTGTCTATCATGTCGTCGAGCAGCAGCGCGTCGCGGCCTTCGACGTCGCCGATGATGTTCATAACCTCGGCGACATTAGGGGCGCTCCTGCGCTTGTCTATTATGGCGATACTGCCGCCGAGCCTCTTGGAAAACGCGCGGGCCCTCTCGACGCCGCCCGCGTCCGGCGATATTACGACCGGGTTTTCAAACTGTATGTCCTTCAGGTAATTGTAAAGGACCGGGGTGGCAAAAAGGTTGTCCACCGGGACATTGAAGAAGCCCTGTATCTGTCCGGCGTGGAGGTCCACCGTGAGGACCCGGTCCGCCCCGGCGGCGGTAATCAGGTCGGCCACCAGCCGCGAGGTGATCGGCACCCTCGGCTGGACTTTCCTGTCCTGCCTTCCATATCCATAGTACGGGATGACCGCGGTAATGCGCCGTGCGGAGGCCCTCTTGAGCGCATCCGTCATGATAAGGAGCTCCATGAGGTGGTTGTTCACCGGGCTGGAGGTCGGCTGCATGATGAAAACGTCCATGCCCCGCACATTCTCGTTTATCTTGACGTTTATCTCGCCGTCGCTGAAAGTGGCGCATGTAACCTCGCCCAGCGTAACTCCAAGGTACTCACAGACCTCTTTTGCAAGAGGGATATTCGCGTTTCCTGAAAAGAGCTTCATCCTGTCCAGCATCATGGGTTACCTTTGCTCTATTTGGATAAATACAAAATAAAGAATCCTGGCTGGGGCGCCAGGATTCGAACCTGGGAATGGGAGAGCCAAAATCTCCTGACTTGCCACTTGTCGACGCCCCAACAGATTGCCGTAAATTAGTTGCCTTGTTGCTGTTGTTCGGTCTGGAGCTTTCCGACCTCGCGCTCGTACTCTGCCATGACCTTGGATTCGATCATATCGCGAGTTTCGGTGTTCAGGGGATGGGCCATATCCCTGTAAGTTCCGTCCTTGCGCTTTTTGCTGGGCATGGCCACAAAATGTCCGGTCTTGCCCTCGATAATCTTAAGGTCCCTGACCACGAAGGAGTTATCCAGCGTAATCGTCACATAAGCCTTCAGCTTGTCTTCGGAAACCGGAAATACCTTTACCTCGGTAACATCCATACCCCCACCTCTCTCGTTGGTCTCGTGCAGGTCAACCGGTCAGGACCGTTGGAACGGGCCATGAACTGATTGTCCTCGTTACGATGACTTTCCAGTCAGGTCGTGCGATGCGGCGTGCTGCGGATTCGGCTTCCTGCTCCGAACCAAATACCCCGAAAACGGTCGGTCCGCTACCGGACATCAGGGCTCCAAACGCCCCAAATTCGACAAGCCTTCCTTTGATTTCGTTTATCTGAGGGTACTTTACAGCCGTTACCCGCTCGAGATCATTGCGGAGATATGGGGCTACCGTCCTGGCGTCTTTGCCGGACAAGCCTCCCGAGTGCGAAAGTCTAATACCATTGTATGTGTTTGTCAACTCAAAAGTTAGGCTGCTGAATACCCATCCGGTCGATACCGGGAAACCGGGGTTCACGGCCACGATGAAGGTCTCGTCAGGGGGGGAGAGCTCGGTAAGGACCTCGCCGACCCCCTCCGCCATGGCACAGGGCCATGACAGGAAGAACGGAACATCCGCCCCGAGGCCCAGGGCTATCTGCCTCAGCCTTGCATCGGGGATATCCAGCCCGAAAAGCAGTACCATGCCCTTCAGGGTGGCCGCGGCGTCGCTGGACCCGCCGCCCATACCGGCCGCGGTCGGCGTATTCTTGACCAGATGGATACGGACGCCCTCCGCAATGCCGGCCTCGCGCATTACAGCATCGGCGGCCTTCCAAACAAGGTTGGCCGGCCCCAACGGGACCTCCGGACTGTCGCAGGTAAGCGTTATCCCGGGCCCCGGAATCCGTTCGAGCGTCAGCTCGTCCGCAAGCTCAAGCGCCTGCATAATGCTCTGGAGTTCGTGGTATCCGTCCGGCCTTTTGCCTATAACTCTAAGCAAAAGGTTGACTTTTGCGGGTGCCTTTATGGCGACAGACAGGTTCATGGCAGGTGGATTTTATCGGGCCCGCGCAAGAATGTCAAGAAATACGCAGTTGCACTCAATTATTATCCATATTTGCGAGCGGTATCGCTCATATAAATTCAACAAAAATCCATTTATTAAGTTTTAATAGACAAAAATGCCCTTTACTTTCAGCAACTTTAAAAGTAAAATTATTTTAGGCCTGTTTTTTGCATATTATATTAAATAATCTATTTCATAAGGGCAAAGCAAATGAAGAACGGCCTTTTTTCCAGACTGCTTCGGCCATTCCGCAACACGCACGACTGGATCGAGCAGCACTCGGACATTTTATCCAGCCTTCCTATTGGCGTAGCCCACCTGTCTCCTGATTTACGGTATATACGGATAAACAAAATTATTGAAGATAAACATGGCATTACAACGGAAGAGGCCGCTGGCAGGCCCTGCCATGAGCTGATGGCCGGCGCTTCAGGCGGCGCCGTACCTGTAGCGTGCTCCGGCTGCGGGCTCTCGGAAGCCGTTACCACCGGCAAGCCTTTCAGGTTCAACTGCAGTGCAGGCGTAAACGCCTCGATAGAAAATGTCGGGATGCCGGTAAAGGATAACTCGGGAAAGGTCGTTGGGATATGCACCCTCGTATTCGACCTGAGCGAAAGGGTCGAACAAGAGCGCCAGCTCCAGCTTTACGCAAACCATCTCGAAGGCATGCTGGAAGAAAAAACCAACGAGCTTGCGGCCTCCAGAAAATTCCTGAATAAC
>DASXVI010000213.1:0-5179 GCA_036504315.1 Nitrospirota bacterium | reverse complement strand
CGGGGCCTCGTGGTTGCAGGTCAGGGACGGGTCCCCGTCCCTGACCATCTCGGCGTTCGCCTGTCCGTGCGCCATTGTTATACATCCGCCGTCAAGGTCGAAGTCCGTGCCGAGTCCACCACCTGCCGAAGTGCGCGAGCTAAGAGTTCCGGTAACTCTTTCCCCCGCTTTTCTGCTCGGCGGAGTATGCCCGCGCAGGCTTTCGCGCTCAAATAGAACTGATGCGGGACCTCGCCAGCCTCCAAGACATCCGACAACGAACACACGGCGGCGTCTTTGGGGAACTCCGAAGTATTGAGCGTCCAGCACTCGGTAGGCGAACCCATACCCGAGTTGGCCCACCGCCCCGAGGAAGGAACCAAAATCCCGTCCTCCTTCGCTTGACAGGACACCGGGCACATTTTCCCAAACGAACCACTTGGGGCGCAGTCTGTCAACCAGCGCGAGATAGACGAGGGCCAGGTTTCCACGCGGGTCCGCCATTCCCTTTCGGAGTCCTGCGACGCTGAATGACTGACAAGGGGTTCCTCCAACAAGAAGGTCAATTGGCTCATGCTCCCACTCCTTAAACCTCGTCATGTCGCCCATATTCTGGACGGTTGGGTAATGATGCGCGAGTACGGCGCACGGGGACTTCTCAATCTCAGAGAAGAATACCGGCTCCCATCCGAGCGGATGCCATGCGACCGTGGCCGCTTCTATTCCCGAACAGACTGAACCGTATCTCATTATCTTCCCCATTTCACCCAGCCCCAGACTGCGAAGCCGTTATAAATTATGTAAAGCGCCACCATCGGATATCGCCCGTCGTGCCAGCACAGCCAGACCATGCAGAGGTTGCAGATGCCCCAGGCGACGAAGCACCACCGGCTCTTGTAGATGTTCGCGACCTGCCCGGCAATGCCGAGGATGAGGATGGTCCAGGTCATGCCTCGGATACCTCATGCCCCTTGCAGCCGTGTTCGTAGTCAAAGTTGTCGCACTGCCCCATCGGAACCACCTTGCGGCCTAAGAAATGCGCCTGCATAAAATATGCGCGGACTTCCGATACCGTCATAGCCTTGCCCGTGTCGGAATTAGTGCATACTCCATCGCGGAACCTCTCAGCGAACTCGTGCTGAGAAAGCTTGAGCACGCCGGACACGCTAATGCACATGTGACGAGTTGTGGTCATCCCTCTATCTCCTTCCGCGCCTGCTCGCGGGCCTCAGTTATCTCCCTGAACTTCTCCGGGTCGCCGCCCCGGTCGGGATGGTGCTCTTTTGCCAGGACTTTATACCGCGTTTCAAGGTAGCGGAGTTGCGGCGTTGTCGTGGGTTCAAACCCCAGCACCTGCCGCCAGTCGCGCTTGACGGGCTCCGGCAGGGCAAGGAAGCCCTGAAACGCCCGCTCCATCATGTCGGACGCGCCCCAGCGCTCTATCCCGCGCAGGGCATCAATGGTCAGCGCAATCGCCCGTATATTCTCCCGGGCATAAAGATACTTGTCGCAGGCGAACACCCGCGCCGTCCCCTTATACTCGAAATAAACCGCGACGCCCGGGTCCTGCGGCTCCCTCGAGTCGGCCTTTGGCAGGCCATCGCGCCGTAGCGGGATGTTCGTGCTCAGGACTATATTCTTTGCCTCAAGCCTGCGAAGCTCCTCCATCAACCCGTCGCGGTTTGCCGCGAACGACTGGTTGAAGGCGTACTTGCGCTTCCTCGCGTGTTCCGGGGTTCGCTTCCATCCTTCAGGCCAATAAAGCGGATATGCCTCAACCATTGTTCTCTTCCTCCCCGCATGCCACCTTGAAAATCATCCCTTCAACCCTCAGCCGTTCGCTGATTAGGAACTCTGCCTCGCGCAGGCCACGGTCGAGGTCGGCCTTTGCGCCCTCATGTTCAAGCGTGCCCGGCACACTTGCCCGCTTACGCTCCAACAGCCGCCCGTTCTCCTTCTGCTGGGCATGCAGCTTCTGCCTCATGTGCCGGCGCATATCCCTCAGCGTCGTCAACCTCTCCTCCAGGCCGGTTTCCCGCATCGCGTTTCTCCTTTAAATCGTCTCGCTGCCAATCATCCGACTACCGTGTCCGTCCGCTTGACGATGCGGAGATTGTTTTCCTTAAAGCCCTTCATCGCGAGCCTTGCGCAGTCAAGCGTGGCGAAGGTCAGCGTGTCGAGCCACAGCCCCAAAAACTCTGATTGGATGATGTATCTGGTTTCAGGCATCAGGCCTTAACCTCCCTGAACTCGACCACCCACACCCACGGGTTCGCGGCCCATGAGCCGGGGCCGTTGATGGACTCCCAAAGGGCGGCATACGCCTCTTTCGCCGTGTTCCAGCATTTGAGTGTTCCTTTTTTATCGTGAATGCCGCCGAGATAAAACCCGTTGCGAAATTCAATCCCCTCGGCTATCGCGTCCTCTTCGCTGATATCCTGTAACCGCTCGACGCGGACGCTGACTACTTCGTCAAGCATGCGCGAGGCAAAGCGTGGCATGAACCGGCCCTGACGCTTGCGGCACGGACTGTTGCCCGGCTCCCAATGATAGTAGCCTATCTCGCCGTCGAACTCTGAGAAGACTAAGCCTGCGGCTTCGCAGTCTTCGGTCGACTGTATCATGTAACGCTCGAACATCTCGTCGTCTTCGACCTGTAGCCACTCTCGGCGCGAGTAATTATCCGCAAGATAGTCTACTGCAATCACCTGGTCATCAATATTCCACGCGCCGATGCGCCACGCCTCGCGCACCCAAAGCCTGTCTCCGGGCTTGCCGTAGGGGCACCAATCGGCCTCTTCGCCGTAATTCATCAGGCCGTTAAGCCGCTCCGGGTTCTTTACCACCCGCCGCGTCTGCGTCTTGCGGCCGTCGAGTTTTGCGCGAACCATCGGCCCGGAGTACGGTATCGGGCGCTCTTTGATTGCGGTTGATGTGGTCATGCCAGCACCGCCGTTATTTTTTCCTTTGTCTCTGTGGTCAGCAGCATTTTTCCGCAGTGGTCCGGCGAACCGTCGCTGCATAGCCTTTCGACATGCTCACCGCAAACCGAGCATACCGATATCATCAGGGTGTTGCCTGCGGGGATAAAGCGGCCGCCGCAGTCGCAGGGCGTCACCGTCTGGCTCATCGTGTTCCAGCCCGGGGCCGAATTGCCGCACCCGCTACAAAACAGGTCCGCCTCCATCGCGCAGTTCTCTATCTGGCCGCTCCACTCGCAGGGGCCGTCTATCAGCCCACAGGTGAGCGGGAACAGCGGCAGGGCGAACCGGCAACCCTTGGCTTTGTCGGCCTCGATAACCTTCATGGTCTCGGCCTTCATGTCCTCCGCCGTCTTGTATCCGGCGGCGCGCAGTTCCTCGACCTTGTGGTCGGGCATGGCTATCGGTGTGAACCCGTAAATAGACGCGGGCGGGAATACATCAACCTCAGGTTCCTTCCCCTTGCGCGTGAATTCTATGAATGCCTGTCCGTTCTCAACCTTGACTACTTTCCGCATTGCACCGTCTGGTAATTTAATATTCATGCCGGAAACTCCTCCCATGTCCTGCCGTCGAGTTTGCGGCCAGCGGCCTTCTTGCCGATGCGCGAAACTATCACTGAGTGTCTGTTGTCGTGTGCAATTCCTGACCGCTTTTCCTCGGCGATAATCGCTTCCTTCGTAAACTCCACGGTCCGGGCATCTTTGTAAATGCAGAGCCTCTTTGCCCTGCAATCACTCCCTTCCTGCCACTCGCCCCAGCCCTTGAAGAAGAACGGCACGGCCGCCTCGGTGCATTGGTCGCGGAGGAAGCGGACCCAGTCGGGGTGCATCGGACGCGCGCCGGGGCCGGTCTCGCCGCCGCAGATAACCCAGTTGAGTTTATTTTTAAGATCGCGAACAATACCTGCTCCTCCGTCATAGCCAAAATGTATGCTCTCTCCTGTAAAAATATTAGTTTCAATAGAAGAACAGCCGCATTGCCATGTACGGATTGCTGTCATTTTCACCGGGCCGAGCATCGGCTCGACGCTGACGAACCGGACGGCGGCGGGTACGCTCAGTAGGTGCGGGATGCGCTTGTCGGCCTGCTCTTGGTTCTCCACCGTCACGCCGAGCCAGATGTTGGGGGCGCTCATCCAGCGAGTGAAATTCTTTATCAAGTCGGCCATCCGGTCGGCGCGTTTTGTCAGGATTTGAAATATTACATCCGGCCGCTCTTTCATGGCATCGAAGGCATCGAATATAAACCCGTCCGGCACGGCCTCGTGGAACAGGTCAGACATGGAGTTGATGAAGATGCGCTTACGCGGTCCAACATATTCCCCATCGCGCCAAACATACTGTTTCTGTCTAACTCCGGGCAGCTTCGCAATCTTCGCGAGGTTCTCCGGGTGCAGGCGCACCTCCGAGAATTCGTGCTGGTAGTCCGCGTGGCCCATGCCGCGCAGCCGCTTGTGCATCCGCTCAGCGTAGCAGTTCGCGCACCCGGCCGAGGCCTTCGTGCAGCCCGTGGTGAGCTGGAGCGTTTCGTCAGTCCATTCGATTTTTGAGTTGCTCAATTTTCTCTCCTCCTTGTTTTATCTTCGGGTGGACGGTCGAAGTGGTTTGCAGGCGTAGTCTTCTTTAATGCGTCTCGCCGTGTTCTTCGACCGCCCGCCCGGATGCCGGATTATTCCGGCTTCCGATGCTTCTTAGTGATGAAATTCGTCAGCAATTTCGGGCTGGTTCTTGTCATCGAAGTTGTTACATTCGATAGTCACCGTGCCCGCGCCGAGGTGTCCCCTTTCCTGGCCGGGATAGAGCGAATGAATTGTTGATACCGCCCCCCTAATGATATCCAGGTCATTGCACTTAGCTCTCTCCTTGCAGTTGTCGCATTTGCTGTAAACCGAGTAGCTCATGGTCGATTACCTCCTTTTTTGATATTTATCCCCGGGTAGACGGTCGAAGTGAGGCGCGGTTAAGGCTACCGCAATAACGCCCATTCCATTTCTATGGACCACCTATTCAACCGCCCGCCCGGAGCGGCGGGATTCTTGGAGGCTCGCCGTCCGGTGAGTTGCAGGTAGACTTTTTCTTGCTCTTTGAATTTTGCATTCTTTGCCGCCAGTCCGGGTCGGCGGCTTCACCCTGTCACAAGTACTACATTTTGAAAGAAGGTCCTCATATGATATGAGGTATGTGGGACTGTGCGCTACTCGTAAGGCAGCCTCCCTT
>DASXVI010000212.1:0-5375 GCA_036504315.1 Nitrospirota bacterium | reverse complement strand
GACGGGACAGTCATGAACTACCACGGCGAGAAGGCCGGGGTGTTCAAGGACGAAAAAGGCCTCGTCCATGCCGTTTCAGGCAAATGCACGCATTTGGGCTGCGTGCTTTCGTGGAATAACGCCGAACTGAGTTGGGACTGCCCCTGCCACGGCTCGCGTTTTGCCGCCAACGGAGAGATACTGAACGGCCCGGCAGTCAAAAGGCTGGAGCAGATAAGGGCCGGGGAAGAGGCGGCGTGATTAATCCCTGTTCCTGTCCTTCATGGCCCGTTCGACCTCTCGCTTGCCCTCTTTTTCCTTCAGGCTGTCCCGTACATCGTAGTGCTTCTTGCCCTTGGCGAGGCCGAGTTCGACCTTCACGCGCGGGCCTTTGAAATATAGCTTTGTCGGGACAAGCGTAAGCCCTTTCAGGACAATCTGGCCCATCAGCTTCTTAATCTGCTGTTTCTTCATCAGGAGCTTGCGGGTGCGCTCGGGGTCGAGGTTCCATATGTTGCCGTGCGAATACGGCGAGATATGGCAGCCGACGAGGAATATCTCCTCGTCCTTCACCATGGCGTAGCTGTCTTTCAGGTTGGCCTTGCCGGCGCGCAGGGATTTGACCTCTGTGCCGGACAGGACTATCCCCGCCTCGTAAGTCTCCTCGATGAAGAAATCGTGGAAGGCTTTTCTGTTTGACGTTATCAGTTTAATTTCGTCGTTTGGCATCGCGATAAGTTACCACAAGGCTGGCGTTATGGCAACCTTAAAGGTTTTCGGGACAGGCGCGGCCAGGCCGCGGGAGGGTTATGAAAACCTCTCCCGCAGGCGGTCGAGTACGACAACCGGAACAAGGCCCTCGACGCTCCCGCCGAACGCCGCCACTTCCTTTATGACAGTCGAGGAGGTGTAGGCATACTCCTCTGAAGGCATCATGAATACGGTCTCGACGTCGGTGGACAAATGCCTGTTCATCAACGCCATCTGCAGCTCGTACTCGAAGTCCGAGATGGCCCTCAAACCCCTGATGACCACGCTCGCCCCGACCTTCTTGGTGTGCTCGACGAGCAGGCCTTCAAATACCTCGACCTCGACATTCCCGAGGCCGGCCGTAGCGGCCCTGATCATTTCCACCCGCTCCTCCACAGTGAAGAGCGGGGTTTTCTTGGCCGACGGGGCGACCGACACTATGACCTTGTCGAATATCGCGAGGCCGCGTTTTATAAGGTCTATGTGGCCGTTGGTTATCGGGTCGAAGGTTCCGGGATAGACCGCCGTCCTCCCCATTAGAAGCCTACCTTCGGCACGGCCTTCGCCTCTTCCGGGACCTTGAAGTATGCTATCTCGCCGAAGCCGAACATCGCTGCGGCGACATTTGACGGGAAGCTCCTGCGGGCCACATTGTACTCGCGGACCATGTCGTTGTAGCGCTTCCTCTCGACGGAAAGCCTGTTCTCGGTGCCGGCAAGCTCGTCCATCAGCCGGTTGAACGACTGGTCGGCCTTCAGGTTCGGGTAGTTTTCGACGACTACCAGTAGGCGGGACAGCGCCGAGGACATCTGGTTGGACGCGTCAATCTGCTCCTCGCGTGTCTTTGCCCCGCCCATCCTTGCACGGGCGTCGGCGATGTTCTCGAAGATGCCCTTCTCGTGGGACGCGTAACCCTTCACCGTCGAGACGAGGTTCGGGATGAGGTCGTTCCTCCGCTGGAGCTGGTTTTCAACCTGGCTCCACTGGGAGTTTACCGCCTCCTGCTTCAGTATAAAATTATTTCGCGCGCCCATCAGCCATGAAAAGGCGATGCCCGCCACAATGATAACCGCACCCAAAACCGCAACCAGAGCTATAATCCATTTTTTCATTCTAAAGGCTCCTTTATCTGATTACCAATCACCGGATGCGCCGCCGCCGCCGGATGAACCCCCGCCAAAACCCCCGAACCCGCCTCCAAAGCCGCCGTTACCGGTGCCTCCGAAGCCGCCCCCGAAGCCTCCAAAGAAAGGCCCGCCTCCGTAACGCCTGCCCCCGCCCGTAATCCTCGGGCCGGGGAAGAGGAACTGCGCGAGCATGAGTAGCACAAAGGCAATAAACAGTATAAGCGAGACGGTGTTCTTGCCCGTTTTCTTCGGCTTCTGGACGCCGCCGGGCGGGACCCTCTCCGCCACGGCCTGCGCGCCTGCAACCAGCCCCTTGCCGTACTCGCCGGCCTTGAAGCTCGGGGCCATGATATCCCTGATTATAGCCCCAGCCGTGCCGTCGGTTATTGCGCCCTCAAGCCCGTAACCCACCTCTATGCGCGCCTTTTTCTGGTTCGGCGCGACGACTATCAGCACGCCGTTGTCCTGGCCCTTCTTGCCGATGCCCCAGGCCTTGAACAGCTCGACGGCATACTCGTTGATGTCGGCGTAACTGCCGAAATCGGGTATGGTGACGACCGCGACCTCCGCGCCGGTGCGCTGGTCGAGTTCCTTCAAAATCCCTTCGAGCTGCGCCGCCTCTTCGGGCTTCAGCACGCCCGCAAAGTCGTTCACCAAGCCCACCGGCTTCGGGAACGCGCCCTCGGCCGCGCGCGCCGGCTGCGCCGTTGCAGCCGCTGTCAGCAGGGTCAGGCCGAGCAAAAATGCCGTTACGGTCTTTATCATATGCTCCGTATATTCTCGCCGGAATCGCCTCATCCGGCGGATAATCAATCTATACCCCGGGGACCATGTTGTCAATCTTTTCCGCCATCAGGCCCACCTCGTAGAGGTACCGCGAGAAGAGCGCGTCCACCTCCTTGTCAGGCAGCTTGCCGACCCGGTAATAGAGCCGCAGGGCCTCGGCAAAGGGCTTCTCCGAAATGCCGGTCGCGGTGCAGAACGCGGCGATGATGGCGTCCTTCTTCTGGGGTACCGGTTTGCTCATCAGCCTCAGGACGTTGCGCATCACCTCCGTGAACGGTTCTATCGAAGCGGCGATGAGTGCGGCGGTCTCCTTCGCGTTGCCGCCGATCTCCATATACCCCTGCCTTAAGTGCAGCATCTTGCCCTTTACCTGTTCCTCGCACTGGCGGCGCATATTGTCGAGACCGATTTCCAGGCCGGAGAGCAGGTCCTCGCCGTAGAGCAGGCGGCCGGTCTCCTTCATCTCCAAAAATTCCATAGGGAAAACATCGGCTGAAGTTTCGAGCGTCTTCCTGGTCAGCATCAATGGTGCGGCGATACCCTTTTTTGCCCACTTGCTGTTGACGGCGGCGTATTTTCTCAGCTGCTCCAGCCCTATCTGGCGCATGAGGGCAAGCAGCTTAGGCCTGCCGAGCGGCGTAGAGCTGTCGCCGAAACGGTACAAGGATACGAGGTCCTCCCCGTAAAGCTCCCGCATCGCGATTACGAAGTCCAGCAATAACGCGTCCATTTTCTCACGAACCTTATCTTCTATCAATTGGCCCCTCCGGTTCAATATGCACGACCACATCCCGGACCTCGCCGAATTCGGCGCGTATCCGGTTTTCGACCTCATGCGCTATCCTGTGGGCTTCCTCCGTCGGAAGCTTCGGGTCTACATGCACCCTTAAATCTATCAACACCTGGTCCTCCCGGCCCCGGCTGCGCACCCTGTGACAACGCAGAACGCCCGGAACGGCCCTGCATATCTCCGTCACCCTGTCCGCTTCCACCATGGAGGCGTCGCAGAGGACGTCGGACGAGCGCTTTATAATGCCCCAGCCCGCATATGCAATCATTACCGCAACTATGCCGGCCGCTATCGGGTCGGCGGACGGAAAGCCCATTTTCGCCCCGGCAAGGCCCGTTATGACGGCCAGAGAGGCGAATATGTCGCTTCTGGTGTGCTGGGAATCAGCCAACAGAAAGTCGCTGGTCAACTCCCGCCCTTTTCTCGCCTCGTAAGTCGAAACGAACAGGTTGACGCCGACGGTCAGGACCATTACCCCGAAACCGGCCGCACCAGCCTCGATGGCCTGGGGCGGTCCGTTAAGCCTCTTGTAAGCTCCCATCAGGAGCTCGAAGCACATAAAAAAAAGCATCGCCCCGATGAACAGGGCCGCGAAGGTCTCGTACTTGGCATGCCCGTACGGATGCGATTTGTCCGGGGGCTTTCCGGCCGCGTTCATGCCTATCAGACCGATTATGTTGGACGAAGCATCGGAAAGAGAGTGCAGTCCGTCCGCCGCCATGCCCATTGACCCGATAAGGAGGCCGACGACGAGTTTTGAGCCCGAAACGGCCAGGTTCAGCCATAAGGTTATGAACAAGACACTGCGCACTTTTCGCAAGCGGTCGTTCAGCCGCGCCGTCTTTGAGTATTTTCGCTCTATTCCGGCCATACCTCAGGGCCCCTCCGGCCCGCATCTACCTTGATATGCCTTATTAATGATGTTTTATGTGAATATGGCATGGTAATTGCTTTTCCTTAAATCAACTTCTCCATATCCCTATAAATTTAAAGGTAAGCGTGAATACAGGTCAACCAGTAAAAGTACAAAACGCAAATTCAGAGAAGGTTAACTTCTACCTCGACAAGATGCTGTCGGAAGTGCCGGGCTACTGCGGCTGTTCGCGCTGCAGGATGGACTCTGCCGCGCTCGCGCTTAATACCCTGCCGCCCCATTATTATGTCAACCCGGAACAAGTCAAGGCCCAGGACCTCGGTTCACCGTGGCTGCTTATAGATGTGGCCGTCCGCGAGGCCATGGACAAGGTCAGGAAGTTCCCCCACCATGCAATAAAAGACAGGGATCTGCCAGTTATAGACAGAGAAGAAATCGACCACGCGGACTTCAACGAGCCTTTGGCTGCCGAAGACACGGGAACCGACGGCTGATCAGGCGATCCACCTCTCCGGGCGTCTAACCAGCGGTCAGCCCGTCCTTCGGCATCTTTTCATACCCCGGCGCGCCAATACGGCCCGCCATTTTTGTTCGGTTAATTCCTGGGTGCTGTCGTTCCGACAAGGGACGCAAGCTTTCGGGGCGTCAGCCGAAGGCTGGCCCTTAATATTGCGGCCCGGCTGGCGGGATGACTGCGCACAGGAATTCTATCTCGACTTCCCAACTCCGACCCTGTCGCAGTACTTTGCAACCGGGCAGGTCGAGCATATCGGCGATATCGGCTTGCACTGGTTCTGGCCGAATGTTACCAGCAGGTCGTTTATCTCTATCCAGTATCTCTTCGGCAGTTTCGCCCGCAGAGCCGTCTCTGTCTGCTCCGGCGTCTTCGTCTTTATGTAGCCCCAGCGGTTGAATATCCTGTGGACATGGGTGTCCACGCATATGCCGGGCAGCCCGTATCCGATGGTGACCGTCAGGTTCGCGGTCTTCCGGCCCACCCCCGGCAGGGTAAGCAGGGTGTCGATGTCGTCAGGAACCTTCCCTCCGAATTTTGTGAATATCAGTTCCG
>DASXVI010000211.1:0-11236 GCA_036504315.1 Nitrospirota bacterium | reverse complement strand
TCAGGCTTCTCAGCCGCATTTCAACTAATCGCAGCAACCTGAATCCGGGCTGCAGCTTTAGTCAGGGTCGCCGGGCCTGCCGAGGGGTCTCGGGTAAATTATGCGGTTTTAATTTATGTTGTCGAATTTCCGAAAATCTGTTATATTAAGATATTATTAACCGACCTGATTGTGTCCTGCCTGGGTGAAAAAGTTCCTGACAGTGTCCTTAGGGTCAATCGTATCGGGCGGCCGGGCTGCCGCCGGGAGGAAAATTTGGGTAAGAAACTGTATGTTGGGAACCTGCCGTTCAAGGCGACGGACGCTGAACTCGAGAGCTTGTTTTCTCAGGCTGGCACTGTGACTTCCGCAAAGATCATCACGGACATGTACTCCGGCCAGTCGAAGGGCTTCGGCTTTGTCGAGATGGCGACCGACGAGGAGGCCGCAGCGGCTGTCGAAAAGCTTAACGGCACGAACTTCCTGAACCGCGCCCTCACTGTCAACGAGGCGAGGCCGCAGACCAAGCGCGAAGGCGGCGGTGGCGGCAGGCCGGGCGGCGGCGGTGGTAGGCCGGGCGGCGGTGGAGACCGCGGCGGCTGGAGATAAGCCAAAGGTTCATGCTTTCAATATAAATACCAATGGCCGCAATTTATTGCGGCCATTTTTATATCTAAATGACAAAAGTGCAAACCGTAAAAAACCATCTATGACACACCCGATAGAGGCGCGCGGCAAGAAATGCGGCTGCCGCCGTTAATCCCGCATTTTTCTCTTTGAATTTCTTTGTTTATCTAATATAATACCCGTTTGTTTGCGAGAAAACCTGAAGGGAGCATCGGGTAATGGAAAAAGACATAAAGAAGGTATTAGTTGCCAACCGCGGCGTCCCGGCCGTGCGCGTAATGCACACCTGCCGGGACAGGCGGATACAGACAACGGCTGTATACAGCACGCCCGACAGGACCGCCCAGCATGTCTACATGGCGGACTCCGCAGTGCATATCGGCGAAGCGCCTCCGATCGAGTCGTACTTGAACAAGCAGAAGATGATAGACGCTGCGATAAAGAGCGGCTGCGACGCGGTGCATCCCGGCTGGGGGTTCCTTGCCGAGAACGCAGACTTTGCCCGCATGGTAAAGGCCGCAGGCATCACCTGGATAGGGCCCTCGCCCGATGTCATCGACGCGATGGGCGACAAGATACGCGCCAAGGAGCTCGCCAAGGCCGCGGGTGTCCCGATAATTCCCGGAGTCAACGATGTAAAGGAAGTTAAGCAGATAAAGAAATGGATGGCCGATGAAAAGATCGGCTACCCGATAATGATAAAGGCCTCGGCCGGCGGCGGCGGAAAAGGCATGGCGAAGGTATCCTCCGGCGATGAGCTTGAGCGGGCCTTCGAGCAGGCAAAGTCCGAGGGCAAGAAGGCATTCGGCGACGAGACGATACTTGTAGAAAAATATATCGAACGCGGCCGCCATATCGAAGTGCAGATTGTCGCGGACGAACACGGGAATGTAGTGCACCTCTTCGAGAGGGAATGCACCATCCAGAGGCGCAACCAGAAGATCGTCGAGGAAGCGCCGTCCCCCACGCTCACGCCGGAACTTCGCAAAGAGATATGCGGCACCGCAGTCGAGCTGATGAAAAAAATAGGGTACAGTTCCGCAGGCACGGTCGAATACATATTCGATTCGAAGACCAGCAAGTTCTACTTCCTTGAGGTGAACACGCGCCTTCAGGTGGAGCACGGCACGACCGAACTCATCACCGGCCTGGATATCGTCGGCATAATGCTCGACAGCGCGATGGGCAAGCTGCTCACGATAACACAGGAAGACATAATGCCCAACCGCTGGGCGCTCGAAGTGAGGCTGAACGCAGAGGACCCGCGTACTTTCTCCCCGTCGTTCGGCAACATCACCCGCCTGCAGATACCGCAGGGGCCGGGCATCAGGATAAGCTCCGGCGTGTACGAGGGCGTCGATATCCCGCCCTACTACGACTCGCTGTTCATGCTTCTTATGACAACGGGCCCGGACCGTGCCCGCGCAATCAAGGCGATGGACCGCTCGCTTTCCCGCGACTTCCGCATAGAAGGCGTAAAGTCGCTCGCGCCGCTCCTTCTCAGCATTATCAGACATCCGGACTTCATCAAGGGCGATTTCTCCACAAGGTTCATCGAGGAACACTTTGACGAGCTTATATCGATGTTCAGAGAGATGGACCCTGAGGACGAGGTCCTGAAAATTGCACGCTATGTGGCCCAGGTTTCAGCCCTGGGGCCGCAGAGCTGGATGTAAGGGGGAATACGCCAATGTCCGAACAGCAGATATTCAGGCCGGGGACTCCGACCCGCGAGATGCTCGACAGGGTCAGGGATACCGAAGGCGTGTTCTTCACCTCGACAGGCATGAGGGATGCGGGCCAGTCTGATTACAAGAACAGGCACCGCATACACGACCTCGCATCTCTCGCGCCGTTCTATAACAACATGGGGCTGTTCTCCGCGGAATGCCACGGAGGCGCGCGCTGGCATGTCGGCGTTATGAACAGGCGCGAAAGCCCGTTCGAAGAGGTAGAGCTTCTCCGCCGGCTGATGCCGAACGTGATGCTCCAGACGCTTATCCGCGAGACGAACCTGTGGGGGTACAGGCCGTACCCGAAGAATGTCGTCGAATACGCGGTAGAGAAAGTCGATATCGATGTCTGGCGCTGCTTCTCGTTCTTGAACGACGTAAGGAATATGCGCACTGTCGCCGAAGTCGTGCTGAAGCGCGGCAGGCTTTTCCAGCCTGCGATTTCCTATACCCAGGCGGACTGGACTACAAACGAGTATTATCTCGGAGTGATATCGGACATCGTCGACCTCTGCGGCGGCACGAAAGAAATAGTCCTGTGCATAAAGGATATGGCCGGGGTCGGCAACGTTAAGCGCATAGGTACGCTTGTCGATGCAATAAAGCAGAAATGGCCTGACCTGGTCCTCCAGTATCACAGGCATATAACCGACGGCCTCGCTATACCCGCATTCCTTGCGGCGGCGCAGGCCGGTGTCAAGATATTCGATGTCGAAGAGGACTCGCTGGTCCGTTTCTACGGCGAGCCGCCAATTCTCGGGGTCGAGGCGTATTTTGAGGAGTGCGGGATAAAGGTGAACATCGACCGGGCAGAGGCGGAGGGTGCGGTCCAGAAGGTACGCGAATGGATAGGCCATTACGACTGGGCCGAGTCGCCGTTCAAGGGATACGACCACACCGTCACGCTCCACAGGATGCCCGGAGGCGCTTTCCCAAGTTCCTTCGAGCAGGCGCACAAGGGCGAGTTCCTGCACCTTATGCCGGCCGTCCTGAAGGTGATGTCGCTGTACAACAGGATACTTTTTTACTTCGATGTTACGCCCGGCTCCCAGATTACATGGGTCACCTGCAGCGGCATCGTAAACCGCTACGCAAAGGAACGCGGAGACGCGGGTGTCCGCCATATAATCAGGCTGCTTACCCGCCTCGTCGAGTATAAGGACGGCGACTTCTCCGCGATGGACAAGGAAGACCAGGCCGAGCTGCTCGAACTCTTCAGAAACGCGCCGGGAGACTTCAAGTCCCTGTTGCTCGGCAACTACGGAAAGCTCCCGATAGGCTGGCCTGCCGAATGGATATACAAGAGCGCCTTCGGCCCGGAATGGAAGGAAAAGATAAAGGAGCGCAAGGAGGCGTCCCCGCTCGTTTCCGTCGAAGACGAGGACATGGACGCCGCCCGCAAGTCCCTGTCCGACCATATCGGCAGGAAACCGACGGACGAAGAATTCGTGATGTACCTGATGCACCCGAAGGATGCGCTGGGAATGATAGAGTTCCGCGATAAATACGGCGAAGCCCCGCTTGTGCTCCCGACGGACGTATGGAGGCACGGCCTGCGCAATCCGGGCGACAGGGTGGAGTTCGAACTTCTCGGCAAGCCCTACCAGATTGAGCTCGTTTCAATCGGCGCGGAGCACGAAGGCTATATACATGTTGTCATGCGCGTGAACAACCGCACGAGCGTGTATACCGTCGAGACGCCGCGCGTGAAGAAGGCCCAGACCCGGATGGCCAAAAAGACCAACGAGGTGGGCGCCAAGATAAGCGGCAACATATGGAGGATAGGCAACACAGAGCGCGGGCCTATCAAGGAAGGCGATATCGTCCACAAGGGCGAGGAGATCGCCAACCTCGAAGCGATGAAGATGGAAAACGCCATCATAGCCCCGTTCTCCGGGCAGATAATCGAAATCGCGGTGAAACTGAACGAAACCGTCCATGAAGGACAACTCCTGTTTGTACTGGAGCCGGAGAAATAAAGAAGTTAGAAAGCCGTAACCGCCCTTCCAGACGCCCCTCATTCAACAATGAGGGGCGTTTTCTTTTCCCCCGGTTTGACACTTGGCGCGAAACTGGTAAATTTAATAGATAGCTTTCAGCCCTTCCAGAGTAAGAGTCTGAATAAATTCCCTCTTTTCAACTCCGGGTAAAAATGAATAATAAAAAGACAATACTCTTGAACGCATTGACTTCCGTCTTTCAGGTAATCGTGACCGGCGGCTCCCTTTTTTTGCTTTACGGATTCCTCCTTAAAAAAATCGGGGTCGACAGGTTAGGCATCTGGTCTGTCGTAGTGGCTACAACTTCCCTTGCCAATGTAGCCAACCTGGGTTTTTCCGGCAGCGTTATAAAGTTCGTGTCGAAATATCTCGCCCGCGAGGAGCGGGGTATCGCCTCGAGAATTGTGCAGACGGCACTTGTATCCGTTACTCTTATCGTGGGTATAGTATTCATTGCGGCCTACCCGATTATAGGTCTGATACTGAAGGGCGTCGTGCCCGCAGGCCGTCTGCCGGAAGCGTTGATGATACTGCCCTTCACTTTCGTTTCTCTGTGGGTGATGCTTATAGCAAATGTGGTACAGGGCTCGCTCGACGGCCATCAGCGAATTTACATCAGAAGTTCGATTCAAATGTTTGGCACTTTGCTGTACATGACAGCGTGTTTTGTCGCGGTGCCGCATTTCGGACTGAAAGGCCTTGCTGCGTGCAACATCGGGCAGTCAGTTTTTGTGCTTACTGCGAGCTGGCTGATGCTCAGGAAATTCATGCCGTCTCTGCCGCTGATTGCTTACAGATGGGACAAGGGCCTGTTCAAGGAGATGGCTGGCTATGGGCTTAATTTCCAGGTCATAACTATCTGCAACATGTTCTTCGACCCGGTAACCAAGTCGTTGCTTACAAAGTTCGGCGGGCTTCACATGACCGGGTACTACGAGATGGCGAACAAGATGCTAATCCAGATACGCGGCATCGTGTTCAACGCTAACAAAGTACTCGTTCCCGCAATCGCCAACCTGCAGGAGAGGCAGCCGGAGATTATCCAGGGGATGTATATAAAATCCTACAGGTTGCTGCTTTTTATGGCGGTGCCTATATTCACCGGGGTCGTTGCGCTTGCCCCCGTCATTTCGAGGATTTGGATAGGGCATTACGAGCAGACATTCGTTTTCTTCGTGATTATGCTGGCCGTAGGATGGTTTTCTAACGCGCTTCTCGGTCCGGCATTCATTTCAAACCTTGGCATGGGCCGGCTGAAGTGGAATACCGCGAGCAATATCATTATGGCGGGAATGAACAGCGTTCTTGGCTTTTTGTTCGGTAAATATTTAGGAGGGTCAGCGGTAGTTGCTGGTTGGACGGTCAGCCTGGTCACCGGCAGCCTGGTGGTTATTGTATCCTACCACAGGATCCATAAAATATCTTTTGCGGAGCTCATGCCCAAGGAAAGCGCATTGATGCTGCTTGCGAGCCTCGGCGCATTGACCGCGTCCGGAGCCTTTTACAGGTATGAAGAGAAAATGAGCCCGGCTATGCTTCTGATGTGCGTCGCTTTTATATTCATGGCAGTCATGGCGATGCCTGTCCTCCGGCCTCCGATGAGGAAGAGCTTGTTCGGCTGGGTATCCGATGGTATATTGAACAGGAGGTGAGCGGTACAGGCCGCTAAGCGGCCGGCACCTCCATTTTGCCCATCATGCGGTTATAGCTTTGCAGGTTATAATATTTGATAAGCTGCGCGACCGCCGGCATCAGGAATGTAAAAGCCGGGTAGCTTACCGGCCTGAAACCGTGGCTGCGTTTGAACTTCTCAAGCGTCTCGATATAGGACACCAGGGAGTAATGGGCCTTCTTTATTTCTGGCTGCGCCTGAGCGCTCCTTAGAAAACTGTGCATGAGCAGGTCGTTCACGCGGGTATTTAGGAGGTCCGTACAGGAAGCTATAGTATCGACATAGGCCGTGTCACCGACGAGTTTGGTGATGAGAAACCCGGCCGCCTTCCCGCTTTCCGCTTCGCGCCCGAGAATGACGGAAACTCCGGGAGTTTCAAACAGCATATCCCAGCTTTTTAAGAAATATCTGCTGTCCACCCGCTTTTTCCAGCCCGTCCGCTGGTTGCAGTTCTTCCAGACCTCCAGGCATTCCCATGCCGCTTTCAGGTTTTTTCGTTCCAGAAGCTCCAGAGCGCAGTTCTTGGCGCCTGCCCGTATATTTCGGCGCTTGTCGGTTATGGAGGCCGGACCGAAGGCAGGCAGGTCTTCAATTACATTTATCATCATGCGCGAATTGCTTGTGGACTCATCGTGTGTAATGTGCTGGTAGCCAAGCCATTTCCTCGGAAGCGGTATTTCTTCACCGGAGTGGTCAGGCGACAGCACTTCGACCGGCCAGCATAGTCCGGGTTTTAGTTGGTACCACCATTTGCCGGACTGGTCTTTGAACGGGACGGAATAATTCCATGAAATGCCGCCCATGCCCATATACCACCAGAAGAACGATTTCTTGATATACCGCAGACCTTCGCAGTGCTCGTCGGTGGAAGCGTTCCTGAGCTTCAAGAGAGGTACTTCAATATCCTGCGGACTATTCATAGGGGGGCCTCCTTTAACCTACCGAACTGTCTTTGCGCGCCGCCCTGCTTTTGACCGCTTTGGTGAAAAAATAGCCAATCTCCCCGGCGAATGCGCCAGGGTCGTCCATCTTGAAGTCGTCGTAATCGTCGCTCTTCATTGGCATGAGCGCCTTGAGCGCGCCCTTGACCCGAAGCTTTTTAATTTCGGCTGCCGCAATCATAACATCGCCCATCAACCAGCGGGAATACATACCCAGGCGATACTGTTGGACCATCTTCCAAGCCTCGTCATACCCTTTGGTGCAGGCGACATAAAGGGTCTTAACAAAGTCGGCTCCGGCGGCAACCGAATGGCTTATCGCGCCCCAAAGCCTGGGGTTCAGCTCTATGAACCACACCTGGTCGGCTTCTTCATGGTATTTGAACTCAACCATCGCGATGCCGTTGAATTTCAGGCCGTCGAGGATGCGGGTCGCATAATCCTCCATATCCTTGTTGCGGACCGATATCCTGTATGTGCTGGCCCCTCCGCTAAGCGGTTTCTCCCTCAGCATCCGCTGGGTAAAGATATCCAGCAGCCTGCCCTCGTGGTAGACGCACGATACCGTCCATTTGTTGCCCTGTATTTTTTTCTGGACTATCGGATATCTTTCCGGTTTCAACTGATACTCGTTTATCAGCCTGCGGCAGAGCGCAACCGCCCCTTCGGCGTCGGACGCGTAAAATACGCCCTTTGCAGCGTGCCCTCGCCTTAATTTTATCACTACTTCGTCGCCGTAACCGCGGACTTTGGCCTCCAGTTCCTCAAGGCTTGCCCATTCAAATTTATCAGGCACCGGGACATCGAGGTCCTTTGCAAACTGCCACATCAATTCCTTGTCGTTCCCTATCTGGAGGCTCTCATAAGAGGCTACGGGAAGCGTAACATCGTGCGGCAGCCTTTTGCGGTATTTCGACAGAATTTCTGCCTCGCCATAGGCGGGCAGTAGGAACTTTGCCCCGGTTTCCCGCAGGATTTGGTTTATGTCTCTTATGAAAGCCTCTTCATCGGAGAAAGGCGAAGAGTATGTATAGGTTGCGGATGCGAGGCGGGACCACTGGCTCATCCCGGTACGGGAAGTGTCGGCTACCGCGACCTTAAGGCCCAAAGAAGCAAGGCTCCTCAGCGCCGAGTAGCATATCCTGCTGGACGCATCCGTAAGCAGTACATCCATTCTTTTATTGTCACCATTTTCAGACAAGTCTGTTTTCCTTTTGATAGTCATTTAATTGTTTGAAATTCTTACGAAAACAGTCCTGTATTGATATTAGCATAAGATGTAATTTTGTAAAGCCGAGCAGAGTGACCTTTGATAGTGATGATTATCTTTGGCATTATGGACAATTCAACCGGAAAGGTTATTTTATTTATATGGAAAAAATAACCCGGATAAATTATCCCCTGGAACTGAAGGTGGGCGACAGGGTCTTTCAGGTAAGCGAAAACGGTCCGCCTGAATACTTCATCGTGGAGCTGTCCATCGATAAGCCTTTGGCGGTCGTCTTAGGCAAGAGCCTGAAGGGAAAAATATCAAAAGTCCTGATCCCGTCAGGCAAGGGCGCGGTACTCTACAAGTGCGAGGAATCCAGCGGTGAACTGCCTGAGGCTGCTTAAACTCCTATAATACCCTATTTTGTCTTAAGACGCTTATTGTGGCGGGCCGATTAGCCCGCCTTTATTTTGTCTCCCTCCCGATGTTTTAATCTCTTCAAAGTTCCGCCCTGTCGTGGTATTATTTTAATAAATGGCGTTATTTACATTTCAATGCGAGGGTAAACCGTTATGCGGAAAATATCTCTTTTGTTCCTTGTCTGTTTGATGCTGCTTCTGCAGAGCGCCTGCTCGACCGTGCCCATCACAGGCAGGCAGCAGTTGAGCCTTGTTTCTTCCGACCAGGTCCTCCCCCTGAGCCTTACCCAGTACAAGGATTTCCTGTCTACCCACAAAGTAATAGAGGGCACCCCTGACGCGAAGATGGTGCAAAGGGTGGGTATTCGTATCCAGCATGCCGTGGAGGAGTTCATGGCCCAGCAGGGCATGTCGAGCCAGTTGAAGGGGTATCAGTGGGAGTTCCATCTGGTGGACGACAAGGAGATAAACGCCTGGTGCATGCCGGGCGGCAAGGTCGTGGTCTACTCGGGCATCCTGCCCACGACAAAGGAAGAGACGGGGCTTGCCGTCGTCATGGGCCATGAGATAGCCCACGCGGTCGCAAGGCACGGCGAGGAGCGGATGAGCCAGGGCCTGCTTACGCAGTTGGGCGGGACGGCCCTCGGGGTCGCCATAGCCAAAAAGCCTGCCCAGACGCAGAACATCTTCATGTCGGCGTACGGTCTCGGCTCGCAGGTGGGCGTGCTGTTGCCGTACAGCAGGCTCCAGGAGTCCGAGGCGGACCACCTGGGCCTTATATTCATGGCAATGGCAGGGTATGACCCGAACCAGGCGGTGCCCTTCTGGCAGAGGATGGCGGCCGGTAAAAACGGCGCCGCGCCGGAGTTTCTTAGCACGCACCCGGCGGATGCGACGAGGATAAAGCAGATACAGGAATTAATTCCCGAGGCAATGAAATATTACAGGAAGTAGTCCATGCGCAAACCTTCAAGCAAGTTGTTCCTCGGGATACTGGTTGCGGCCGCGGCTTTCGCGGTCTATTACCTGTTGTATATGGTGAAGCCCGAGGGGCCGGAACCCGTCAGGACGACAGGTGTCGTCGAGGCGCTTGAGTACAGCATTTCATCAAAAATTCCCGGCAAGGTTACGGCTGTGAAGTTCAGCGAGGGCGACCAGGTAAAGCTGGGCGAGCTTATCGCGTCCATCCAGAACGCCGACCTCGAAGCCTCGCTGAAGCAGGCTCAATCTACTCTTGTTGCGGCGGAGGCCACGGCGTCCTCGTCTATTGACCTGGTCGAGAGCGCGCGGGCGCAGGTGAAGGTGGCGGTTGCGCAGGTGGGTGCAAACAGGGCGGCGGTACGCCGAGCCGAGGCCCAGCTTGCGCAGGCGGACAAGGACCTTGCCCGTGCGAAGGAACTATTTAAACGCGGCATAATCAGCCGTGCCGACCTCGACCAGGCCGAGACCGCGCGTGAGTCGCGTGCGGCCGACCTCGAGAGCGCGAAGGCTTCTCTTGCCCTTGCGCAGTCCGGCGTGTCTGCGGCGCAGGCGGCCCTGAAGAAGGCCCAGGGCGATGTGAAGACAGCGGACGCTCAGGCAAACGCCGCGAGAGATACCGTCGCGTTCCAGGAGGCGAGGCTTGCGGACTCCCAGATTTTCTCGCCTGCCGACGGTATAGTCGAGTACCGCTCCGTCGAGCAGGGCGAGGTGGTTTCGCCCGGCCAGAGCATCCTTACTTTATATGACGCGAAAAGCCTGTGGGTGCGGATAGACCTTGAGCAGCGCTACACCGCGCGGGTGAAGGTGGGCGACAAGGCGAATATTACCATCGACGGCATGCCGGGAAAAGTCCTGACAGGCTCAGTATTCGATGTCGGCTGGCTCGGGAATTTTGCGACCGAGCGCGATGTCACGCGCGGCCGTCAGGATATCAAGACATTCCGCACGAGGATAAAGGTCGAGAACCCGGAAGGACTGCTGAAACCGGGGATGACGGTGGAAGTGGAGATATAATGAAAGTAAGTTCAACTTTTATCGAGGAGGCATGATGAAAAAAATTATTATAGTAATGGCGGTCTTGGCGCTATTTTGCAGCACTGGATACGCGGCGGAAGTTTCAGATATCCCGCCTATTATAAAATCTGGATTCGACACCTATAAGGAAGCAGGGGCTGATGCAGCCTTGAAAGCTTGGCTTAAAGGAAGCGCCTTAGAAAATAGTAAAGAGGCACTCAGTCAATCAGCTATGTTCAAACAAGTTGAAACATTTTATGGGAAATTTATTTCTTATGATTTCATTGGAATGAAAGACATATCCCCCAGTACCAGAATTTACTTTATCTGCATGAATTATAATATCGGTCCATTATTTACAAGTTTTACTACCTATAAATCAAATGCTGGATGGTTAATAGTCAACTATGATGCGAATACGAAGCCTCATGTTATTTTACCGCAATCATTTTTTGATATTAAATGACCTCTGCCGTCTCGACCCATAACATAAAGAAATGCTTCGGCGGGCTGTGCGCCGTGAACGGCATCGACATCGATGTCGCGAACGGGGAGTTCTTCGGCTTCATCGGGCCGAACGGCGCGGGCAAGTCCACGCTCATCCGCATGCTGACGACGGTGCTGAAACCTACCTCCGGCACGGCCACCGTCGCCGACTAC
>DASXVI010000210.1:0-8417 GCA_036504315.1 Nitrospirota bacterium | reverse complement strand
CCGTGGCCCGTTTATTTTCGACGACGGCCATACGATAGTGGATAACCCGTACATCACCAGCCTGAAACATATTCCGGGATTTTTCCTCCCCTCGCCTGAAAACGCGAAAATGCTGGAACATTCCACATGGCGTCCGCTCTGGTACACCAGCTTTGCGCTGAACTACCATTTCTCAAAGCTGAACTCGGCGGCATATCACGCAGTAAACATCTTCCTGCATTTTTTGTGTTCTGCAACGGTATACCTGATGGCCCTCCTGCTCCTGCGGGGCCGCGCGAAAAGGCCCTGGTTGGCGGCTCTTCTGGCCGGACTCTTTTTTGCGGTACACCCGCTCCAGACTGAGTCGGTAAGCTACATAGTCGGCAGATCAAGCTCTATGGCCTGCCTTTTCTATGTCGCCGCCTTCTGCCTCTATGTGCTCTACAGGGAAAAGAAAAATCCGGCACTATTAATACTCTGCTGCATTTCCTTCTTGTTGGCCCTAATGTCGAAAGAGAACTCGTTCATATTCCCGGCAACGGTTATCGCTTACGAACTAATGTTCAAAGGCAAGGGGGAAAGGCCTGTTGCAGGCGTCGCGGTAATTGCGGCTATGGCGGCGGCGTTTGTCGCATTACGCTACTATGTTATTTACCTCAACCCGGCAACGGGGTTGCCAGGCAAGTTTTATATCTACTGGACCAGCCAGGTTTATGTAATCAGTCAGTATATATTTCTGATTTTCTTCCCCGCCAGCCTGAACATCGACCACAATATTGCCGGTATTGTCTCGTTACTGGAACCGCGCTTCTTCCTGTCCGCCGCGTTCCTGTGCATAATATTTTACGGCCTTTACCGGCTGTCCCGGCGGGACAGGCTCGCATGCTTCCTCCTGCTCTGGTTCTTCATAGCGCTGGTCCCGGAAACATTTATACCCATTGCCGACCTGATGGCCGAGAGAAGGACATATCTCCCTCTCGCCGGGGTATCCGTCTTGTTCGGCCTCTGGCTTGAAGCCGCCATTACCCGCGGGACCAGGGTTTGGTTTCCTCTTCCAGGGTCTGCCTGGGCCGCGCTCGCCGTCGCTGTGCTCCTGACGTTTTCGGTTATCAGCATAGAGAGGAACAAGGTCTATACTTCGGAGTCCGCAATATGGGGAGATTCCGCAAGGAAAGCGCCGGACCAGGTAAGGCCGCTGACCGCCCTCGGCCTTGCGCTGTGGAAAGAAGGCCGCACAGCAGAGGCTCTCAAGGTATTCAGACGCGCGATAGAACTGGACCCGAAATTCGCACCCGCCCAGTATAATTTTGCAGATTTATGCAAGAACCAAAACATGCCGGACTTGGCACTCCAGCATTATCAGAAAGCATTGGAACTTGAGCCTGACGACTCTCAATATTTAAACGGCATAGGCAAGTTTTATTTTGAGATGGGTGATTATACAAAGGCCTTGGAGTATTACCACCGTGCGATTTTAAGAAATCCGGATTATTTGTTCGCGCATCTGAACCTGGGGAATTTATACCTCACGAGAGAAAAAGGCGCGGAAGCGGCGCGTGAGTTGGAAAAGGCAATCGAACTCGACCCAAACCTCCCGGTTGCGCATAGCTACCTTGGTGCTGCATATCTAATGATGGGCAAGTATCAGGACGCCGTCAGAGAGTCCGCCGAAAGCCTGCGCCTCAATCCCGGCGACCCATTCTTGTACCTTAACATGGCAGCGGCATCTGAACATATAGGGGACAAAAAACAGGCCATTGAATATTATAAGCAGTTCCTGCAGTTGGCAAAACCGGACGACCCGCGCAGGCCGCAAGCCGAAGCCGCCTTCCAGAGACTACTGTTGCCGTAAATATTTAAAAATGCCTCCCTTTGACTCTTCCCGGTCTCACTCTGGGACCCCCGGACGGATTCCAAAAGCTCGTCTGCCAGTTGTCAACCCATCCGGGCCCGGGAAGCCAGGGAGGGATATCCATCCTGAGGTGAGCTGAGAGAGAATTCAGGTATGGCTCATATTTTCCGCGAAGCTCGGCAAGCATCGCGTCGGCATCTTCCCCCTCCCGCAACATAAGCCCGGATTCGGCAAGTACAGCCCTCAGCCTTGCCAGTTCGGACGGCGGCAGCCGGTCATGCTTCGGTTCGCTCGGCGCGAGGCCGAATATGTATGACAGGTCAAAAACGGTATGTTCAGTAATCGCGAAGGTCAACTGCGCCTGGCGCTGGCAGGCTTGTTCAAAATTTGAAGCTCCGGCTATAACCAGTGCGCTTGCATCCATAACTGCCGTCAGGGCGGCGACCCATGACTGGTTGTCGTGCTGGGAACGGAAATAAGCGAGCACCGGATAGGAAAGGTGGCTCTCGAGCAGTTCCGCAGACCATATCTCCCAATCGGCGAAAAGGGCGCGGAGCGCATCCGGCCCGCCCTCCCCGCTGTGCCGCCGGAGCATTTCACCGGCGGTTGCCGGAGAACCCGCTCGCGCGTCCAGAAGGGAGATGTTCACCTCCCGCCGCGAGAACGACTGGTTAAGCGCTGGAAAATATCCAACTAAAAGCGCGAGAAAACCGATCCCCATCCCTGCTTCTATTACTATCAGAAGCCTCGCGAGCCGCGTGCGCGGGACGACATCGCCAAGGCCGAGCGTGAAGAAGGTCGTGCCGCTCAAGTACAGGTCCGTCAGAAAATCCGCATTGCCATCCAGTACCTTGACCGCCGAACCGTCAGCCCAGAGCAGGAGCGCGAACCCGCAAACAAGCCCGAAAGCCCATACGCTCAGAAGCATTATCAGGGACAACGGCCCAAAATAGCTGAGGTTTGCCTCCCGCCCGGTTATCTTCGATACAACTGCAGCCACCCTCAACCACAGCCTCCATACCAGCCTGTAAAAAAGACGAGCAAGGCGCACTCGTCGGGTAACGCGGCGGGGCAGGATAACCGTCTCAAACGCGTCCCACAGGACTATCAGAATCAGTGTAAGGCCTGAGATGGCCGATATTATTTGTGCAGGTGTGTCCATAATAGAAATATATCCAAATGTTCGGATTCCTGCATTTTCACTCTGATCCCGCCTTGCAAACAACTGCAAATCAAAAAGGGGCCAGCCTGCCGGCTGACCCCCTTTTTTAGTTTTACTATTTCAGCCTGATTCCATCACTCGGCCGCGAACTGAGGCGTCGCTTCAACCGCCTTCGCCGCCTTCTTCTTGCCGTACGAAATTACTATCTGCTTGTTTTGCGGGTCAATGGAGAAGCTCAGGTATCCAACCATAGCGAGCAGGGCCGCGAACATCAGCAGGCCGCCTGCTATCTGGTAGGCCCCCGTGTAGACATGCGTCGAGTCCGCTATATATCCCGCCAGCATCGGCCCGAAAACGCCGCCTACGCCCCAGGCGGTGAAAAGGATGCCGTAGTTGAGCCCTAGGTTTTTCGTGCCCCAATAATCCGCCGCGGTCGCCGGGAAAAGCGACAGGCACGCGCCGTAGTTAAAGCCTACAAGGGCCGCGCCGAGCATGAAGGCGGTGACGGTGGAAAGCTGGGAGAAGAAGAACATCATTATAGCCTGCATGATGAAGACAAAGGTAAGAGTCATAACGCGGCCGATATAGTCCGATACGATTCCGGCGATAATCCTGCCGCTCGCGTTGAATATCGCGAGCACCGATACGAACAGGAAGCCTATCGTTATAGCGCCGCCGGACTGGACCGCGACAATCTTGGCCAGGTGTCCGATTATCATCAGGCCGGCAGTGGCCGCGCAGGCATACTGTATATACAGGGAATAAAATTCCGGGGTTTTGAGCATCTCCTTCCAGGAACGGTCTTTGGAAACGGCCGGAGCGGCGCTGCCTGACGAAGCAGACTTTGACGGAGCGGCGGGCGCGGGCGGGTTCTTAAGAAACTGGGCGGCGATGCCGGCCGCGATCAGGAACCCTGTCCCAAGTATCATGAAAGCGCTGTTTACCCCGTAGGACGTCAGGAGATACTTGGAGAGCGGGGCGATATAGACAGGCGCAAGCCCGAAACCCGCAACGACAATGCCCGTGATAAGCCCCTTCTTCTCGGCTGGGAACCACTTGACTGCGGCCGGTGTCGCGGCGGCGTATCCAAGGCCCAGGCCGGAACCGGTCAGTATACCGAACCCGATAACCATCGGCAGAGCGGATTCCGGAGACCCGAGGCTCGCGACCATAAGCCCTATCCCGCAGAAAGCGGCGCCCGCCGTTGCGACAATCCTGGGGCCGAACTTGTCCTGGAGGCGTCCGGCAGGTACCATCATAATTGCAAAAACCGCTATAGCAATAGTATAGGGAAGCGTCGCCTGGGTCTTGGTCCAGCCGAACCCGCCCTTGTCTATAGTCTCGGTCAGCTGCTTGCTGAACATACTCCAGGCATACAGGACGCCGAGGGCAAGGTTTAAGCCCATACCTGCGAAAGTTACGACCCATCCTTTCTTGCTCATTCGTTCTCCTCCTGATTGTTAGGTCTGTTGAAGCGGAGGCGGGCCCGGGTATTGTGTTACCAGAGTTTGAAGGCCTTGCCAAAGACAAATTTACACAAGAATATCAGTACGCGGCAAAACTGTAAAACGCTGTCTCGGATTAATATTTGAATGAAATGTCAAAAAGAGCTTCAAACAGGGAGGCTTACATTCAATAACCAAATAAAACATTTGAGATTTTACTATCTTATAAGGCTATTGTCAAGAATTTAAAATACCGTTATAAAATAGCAATATGCTTATTATGATAACCATTATGGTATACTTAAAATTTAAGGAGGAACTCAAATGGATGAAAATATTGCAGGGCAGGCATTGGGGCTGGCGGGTCTTGTCGCGTATCAGGACGGCTCTATTGTAAGCAGGACGCTGGTGAACAAACAGACAGGCACGGTGACGCTTTTCGCGTTCGACAAGGACCAATCCCTGAGCGAGCATACGGCCCCGTTCGATGCGATGGTAGTCGCTATCGACGGCAAGGCCGAGATAACGATTTCGGGAAAAGCATCGACCCTTTCTGCGGGTGAGATGATAATAATGCCGGCGAACGAGCCGCACTCGCTACGCGCGTCCGAGCGGTTCAAAATGATGCTGGTGATGATAAAGGCTTAAAATTTCTTGTTGAAACTGATATAATGCACGGCGTTGACATAACTCAGGAGAAAATGCCAATGCCCTTAAAGCTCTCGGTTGTCATACCCGCATTCAATGAAGAAGACCGCATCGGCCGCACACTGTGCGAGGTGGACAGCTATCTTTCAAAACTCGGACGATCCTATGAGATTTTAGTCGTAGACGATGGCAGCACCGACAGGACGCGGGAGATAACGCTCACGTTGGCGGAGGGAAGCCCGGCAATTCGATACATATCGAACGACGCAAACCGGGGCAAGGGGTTCTCGGTCCGGCATGGCTTCTTTGAGTCAACAGGCGAGCTTTTCCTGATATCGGACGCTGATATGTCAACGCCGATTGACGAATTGCCAAGGTTCATGGAAGAGATGGACAAGGGGGCCGATATAGTAATAGGTTCGAGGGCGCTTAAGCAGTCAAACATAATAAAGCGCCAGCCGATTTACCGGGTGCTGATGGGCAAGACCTTCAACAAGATTGTCAGGCTGTTCACGGTGCGCGGGATATCGGACACGCAGTGCGGGTTCAAGTTATTCAGGCGGGATACCTGTGAATGGATCTTCAGGGTGCAACGGGTGGAACGGTTCGCCTTCGATGCAGAATTGCTCTTTCTCGCAAGCGTGAAGGGGCTTAGCATCGAGGAACTGGCCGTCAGATGGATAAACTCTCCGAATTCGAAGGTCAACCCGATATGGGATTCCTCACGCATGCTAAAGGACATAATCAAGGTGCGGCTTGATTTCGTGCGCGGGAAATATACCGGGCTTTAGCAGGTTATTTCAACCTTCCAAGCATGCCCAGCAGGCCGTCGAGGATTGTAATGGGATGCGGCGGGCATCCGGGGATGTATAAATCTACCGGCAGCACCGGCGAAGCCCCTCCGGCAACCTCCGCGTGGCCTTCATATGGGCCGCCCGATATTGCGCAGGCTCCCGATGCGATAACAATCTTCGGGGAAGGCACGGCGTCGTAGGTCTTCTGGAGCGCAAGCCGCATATTGCCGGTTACCGGGCCGGTGATGAGCAGGCCGTCCGCGTGACGGGGCGACGCGACAAAATCCACGCCGAACCTTCCCAGGTCGAACACAACGGTGGACAGGACATTGACATCCGCCTCGCAGGCGCCGCAGCCTCCGGCGCTTACCTCTCTCAACCTCAGCGACCTGCCGAACAGCCTCTTCATCTCGTCGTCGAGCTGCCGCACCAACTTTCTTTCAGTATCCTCGCCGGAGCGAAGCACGAGCGCGTGGCGGTCTTTTGAAGCCAGCCGGTAATCGCGCGTAAACCTTATTGCACCACTCCCGCAGGCCGCCTCGCATTCCCCGCAGAACAGGCACAGGCCCATATCGATTGACAGGACGCCGTCGCCGCATTTGAGCGCACCGGTCGGGCATGCTTCCGCGCAGGCGGCGCATCCCGGACGGCATTGGGACTGGTCAAGCGCGGGCCTCCCGCGAAAACGCTCCGGCAGCACCGGCTCGGCCATAGGGTATTTGATGGTCCTTTTTCCCTGGCGGACCCTCTCGAAAATTACCTTAATCATAAATCATGCCCGCAATAGGATAGGTTAAAGCTCTTGTTGCAGAGCGGAAAGTCGGATATCTGCTGGCCGCGCAGGGCGAAGGCAAGGCCGCTCCAGTTGTGGAACGACGGGTCTACAACCTTGTACCTTGCAAACTTCCCACCCGCATCCGTAATCGCAACATGGCAGACCTCGCCGCGCCAGCCTTCTGCAAGCGTCACGGCAATGCCTTCAGGCCGCAGTTTCGACTCGCCGGATACAGCCATTACCTCTCCCGCCGGCAAAGATTCGAGCATCGACTTTACAAACCCGGCCGAGTCCTGGGCCTCGACCCACCGGACCATTGCACGGGAGTAAACATCGCCGTCGGAGCATCCTGCCTCGGGAGTTTTCCTGTCCTTGTACGCGCCAAGCGGGTGGCTCCGCCTCGTGTCTATGTCTGCACCGCAGGCCCGCGCCGCCGGGCCGACCAGACCCAGCTTCAGGCAATCTTCCCTCGATATCCTGCCGGTATTCTCAAACCTCGTCATTACCGACGAGGCCCCGAACATCAACTCGGCCGCGCCCTTCAGGTATCCAAAGGCCGCATCCAGCCTTGCCGACAAATCATCGACAAGCCTGTCGTCGATATCATATCCCACGCCTCCCGGACGCACCAGCCCCCTGCCGAACCTGTTCCCGCAGAGTACCGCGGTCATGTTCAGGAAATCCCCGCGTATCCTGCCGCAGAAGGATGCCGTCGGCAGAAAACCGATGTCGCCCGCGAGTGCGCCCAGGTCGCCCGTATGGTTCGCAAGCCGTTCGAGTTCGAGCGCTATGGCGCGTATGGCCTGTGCGCGCGCAGAAACCGAAATCCCGGCAAGCGACTCTATATTTGCGCAGTAGGCCCAGGTGTGCCCGATGGTGGTGTCGCCCGCAAGAGTCTCCGCATAATGGACCGACCTTTTGTCCGGGCCCCCGGCAAGCGCGCGCTCTACGCCCCGGTGCTGATAGCCAAGGGCTATCTCCAGGTGGAACACATCCTCGCCGTGGCACTGGAAGCGGAAATGGCCGGGCTCGATAATTCCCGCATGGACAGGGCCAACTGCAACCTCGTGCACGGTCTCGCCGTCCACCTTGAAGAAATCGGTTACGCCCGGCAGGATATCCCCGCCCCGGTTCCATATGTCCCGGCCCGTCGCGGAGCCTGCAAACCTCACGGGCTTGAGCCACGGGTGGCCTTCCGGGACAATACCGAACTGCTCGGCAATTTCACGCTCAAACAGATGAGCCTGCGGACATTCCGGCGTGAGCGACCTGAAATGTTCACCCACATCGGCAGACGAGATATGAAGCTCGTCATTGGCCGGGCCCGCAAGTACGGCAATAAGACGCACCCGGCCAGGGCCGGACGGCATCCCGAAGAATGAAGAGAGCCTCGCCCCCGCGGATATTCCCGCAATCATTCCCCGTCTGAATATCTCGAACGGTAGCACCGGCAGGTCGGTCAGCCTCGCGGGGCTTCCGTGTCTTATGGAAAGCGCGTCCATCTTCGTATCAGCCTCCCAACGTCTTTGCCGCGTCGGTAAGTATAACCCTCAGCGGCTCCGGGATCCAAACTCCCAGCAGAGTAAATACAACCGCGAGCACGGCTGGCGGGATTACGGCGGTAAGCGGTTCGCCTCTTGTAATTTTAGGGCCATCATGCGGCTGCCCCTGCGCCATGCGGAGCACGACGCTCGCCATACCGATGAATATGATTGCAAGCAGGGCCAGGTACGCCGCGGCGATGTAGTAATGCCCGCCGTCG
>DASXVI010000209.1:0-7598 GCA_036504315.1 Nitrospirota bacterium | reverse complement strand
TATGGTATCGGAGAAATAGATTGTTGAATAGGATTGACTAAAAACCTTATCTAGGCTGACAGATTTCTTTAAGCAAGAGTCAATTATACTGTAAATTTCTTCTGGATCTTTCTGTTTAATTAAATCTTTAAAACCTAGCAAATCTAAGTAGAGTACATACTTATTTGACATTCAAAAGCCCCCGCCCCTATTGCCCCAACGGAGAATCCGTTAAAGAACAAAGGGACGGGGGCTTGAAATTGCTCCCGCGGTACCACCCTTTTTCGTGACGGCCATCAAACGGTCGCCCGCACTCTTTTACCCTTTACGCAGGTTCACGGCAGGAATTACTCAGGGTACAGGTTTAGGAAACCTGTGCTCTCCCTTTCACGCCCACAGCTCGGAGGCGAGTTCAGCGGTTCCCGACACCGGTTTGCACCAACCACCGGCTCTCTGGGGACAGGAACGCCCGCCTACTACTCCTCTTCACAGCCTTTAAAATGCCCCGCTTCAGCCCTGCGGCTGTGGCGGCGGCATATTTTTCATCTTAGCCCGCCTTTTACTGAATGTCAATATAAACTCGATAAGTGCCCAGCTTACATAGACCACAGCGATGGCGAACAGGACAATCTGAGGAAACATAGCGACTGCGGCGATTATGCCGAGGGCCGCGAGCAGCATCCAGAAAGGCCTTCTGTCCCGGACATTTATCTCCTTCAGGCTGTGAAACTTCACGGTGCTGATCATCAGGAGCGCAAGGACATAGACCATGAACAGGACCCACGGGGTCTGGGGCGGCTCCGTCGGGCTTATCTTATCGATGTAGAAAATAACGAAGGCCGAGATGAAACCCGCGCCGCCCGGAATCGGCAGGCCGGTGAACCACTTCTTCTCGGAGCCGACCATCTGGACATTGAACCGCGCAAGCCTGAAGGCGCCGCACGCAACGAACAGGAACGCGCCCACCCATCCCAGCCGTTTGAAGGGTTCGAGCGCCCAGATGTACATCAGCAGGGCCGGGGCCACGCCGAATGACACGAGGTCCGAGAGCGAATCCAGCTCGACGCCGAATTTGCTGGTGGACTTCGTCATCCTTGCCACCCACCCGTCCAATGCGTCGAACACGGCGGCGATGATTATCGCCCATGCCGCGCGCTCGAACTGCTGGTGCAGCGATGCGATTATCGAGTAAAACCCGAAGAAAAGCCCACAGGTGGTCAGCAGGTTCGGAAGTATGTATATGCCTTTTCTCAAGGTAGCTCTCCGATTACGGTTTCGCCGGCCTTGGGCTTGTCACCCAGCTTGACTTTTATTTTACTGCCCACCGGGAGGTAAATGTCAAGGCGCGAGCCGAACATTATAAGCCCGAACCTCTCGCCGCGCTTAACCTCGTCGCCGGGTTTTACCCAGCAGACGATGCGGCGCGCGATAAGGCCCGCAATCTGGACGAACATCACACGCTTGCCGGATACGGTCTGCATCACGAGCGCGTTCTGCTCGTTGTCGAGCGAGGCCTTGTCGAGGTTCGCGGATACGAATTTGCCCTTGTTGTAATGTATCTCCGAAATCCTGCCGGTCTCCGGCGCGCGGTTGACATGCACATTGAACACGCTCATGAAGATGGATACCTTCACGGCGCGTTCATGCAGGATGCGGCCCTCGTCCACCTCGCCGACAAACACTACCTTGCCGTCCGCAGGCGAAATTACGAGGTTCGGCCCTACCGGCGCGTGGCGCTCGGGGTTACGGAAAAACCACAGCGAAAATATCGTCAGCAGCGCAAAAACCGCTGCAACCTTGTACCCGCCGGACCACCCGAAGCGGCCCGCGGCTATTCCCAGAAACGAGATAACCGCGAATACCGAAACAACCTTCAGGCCTTCCAGCGCAATCAGTTCAGAATGTTCCATTAATTTAGTTCTTCGTCTTGTCGACCAGCTTGGACTTGCCGATCCAGCTCATCATCGAGCGGAGCTGCGCGCCGACCTTCTCTATCTGGTGCTCTTCGCCGATGCGCTTCATAGCGTTGAACGACGGCTTGTTGACTTTGCACTCGAGCATCCAGTCGCGGGCAAATTCCCCGGTCTGTATCTCGGTGAGTATCTTCTTCATTTCCTTCTTGGTCTCATCCGTTACGACGCGCGGGCCGCGGGTAAGGTCGCCGTACTCGGCGGTGTTCGATATCGAGTAGCGCATGTTGCTTATGCCGCCTTCATAGATGAGGTCGACGATGAGCTTCATCTCGTGGAGGCACTCGAAGTAGGCCATCTCCGGCTCGTATCCCGCCTCGACCAGCGTCTCAAAACCGGCGGTGATGAGGGCGGTCACGCCGCCGCAGAGCACTGCCTGCTCGCCGAAGAGGTCAGTCTCGGTCTCCTGCCTGAAAGAAGTCTCGATGATGCCGGCCCTGCCGCCGCCGTTGGCGGATGCATAGGCGAGCGCGACTTCCTTGGTGTTGCCGGCCGGGTCCTGGTGGATGGCGATGAGCGAAGGCACGCCGCCGCCCTTTAAGTATTCTGCGCGGACGAGGTGGCCCGGGCCTTTCGGGGCGGCCATGAACACATTGGCATCGGCAGGCGGAGCAATCTGGTTGTAGATGATGTTGAAACCGTGCGCGAAGGCGAGGTACACGCCCTTCTTCATGTTCGGGGCGATCTCGTCGCGGTACACATCGCCCTGCGTCTCGTCGGGCAGGAGTATCATAATGATGTCGGCGATTTTGGAGGCCTCTGCGACGGACAGCACCTTGAAACCGGCCTTCTCCGCCTTCTCCCACGAGGGGCTGCCCTTCCTGAGCCCGACGATGACCTTCTGGCCGGACTCCTTCAGGTTGTTCGCGTGGGCGTGGCCCTGGCTGCCGTATCCGATGATGGCAATCGTCTTGCCCTCGATGTTCTTTAAGTTCGCGTCCTTGTCGTAATAGACTGTAATAGCCATTTTAAAGATTCCTCCTGTCGGTTATAAAAAACTGATGGGCTCCGTTGAGCCGTAAATTTCCGCTTATTCAGCCTTGCTTCTCACGCGCGATGGCGACCTTGCCGGTGCGCACGACTTCCTTAATGCCGAGCGGGCGGAGCAGGTCGAGCATCGCTTCCAGCTTCTTCTCGTCGCCCGTGACCTGAATGGTATAGGTCTTGGGAGAGGAGTCCACGACTACACCCCTGAATATCTCGGCGATGCGCAGGGTCTCGGCCCGGTTCTCGGATTTCGGGGCCACCTTCACGAGTATCATTTCACGCTCGACATGGTCGAGTTCAGTAAAATCCGTAACCTTTATGACGTCTATCAGCTTGTTGAGCTGCTTGGTTATCTGCTCGATGATGTTGTCGTCGCCTTTGGTGACGATGGTCATCTGCGATATCTGCGGGTCGATAGTAGTGCCGACCGAGATGGACTCGATGTTGTAGCCTCGGCCGGAGAACAGGCCGGAGACGCGGGACAGCACGCCGAACTTGTTTTCTACGAGTACGGAGATTGTATGTCTCATGAGGACCTCTTGCGCGTGCATTTGCACTTTATGCCCTGGGCCGACGACTTGCAAACCATGATGCCTGCCTTGGTCTCACGCGGCCTGAACAGCATCTCGTTGATAGCCTTGCCCGCCGGGACCATCGGGTACACTTTTTCGGTCTGGTCGCAGACAAAGTCCATGAATACCGGCTTCTTCACCTTCAGGGCCTCGCGGATTACGCCCTCGACCTCGGAAGGCTTTGTCGCCCGCAGGCCGACCGCGCCGTAAGCCTCGGCCACCTTGACAAAGTCCGGGATGCCGGTAAGACAGGTCGAACTGTAGCGCTCTTCGAAGAAAAGCTCCTGCCACTGGCGTACCATGCCGAGGAAGCAGTTATTGAGTATCGCGACCTTGACCGGCAGTTTATACAGGACCGCCGTAGCAAGCTCCTGTATGTTCATCTGTATAGAGCCGTCGCCCGCGATATCGAACACATCCTTGTTCGGGCAGGCAAGCTGTGCGCCTATCGCCGCAGGGAAGCCGTAGCCCATAGTGCCCAACCCCCCGGAGGATATCCATGTGCGCGGCTTTACATACTTGAAGAACTGCGCCGCCCACATCTGGTTCTGGCCCACTTCGGTCGTGATTATGCAGTCGCCCTTCGTCACCTTGTTAATCATCTCGACGACATACTGCGGCTTGATGACAAGGTCGTCCTGGTCGTAGTCGAGCGGCTGCTCGGCGGTCCAGTCGGCAATGCGGTCGAGCCATGCCTTGCGCACCGCCGAGGGCTGTTCCTTGAACTCGCCGCGTATGGCCTTGTCCAAATCCTTCAGGACATTTTTTACATCGCCGACTATCGGCACATCCACGCGGACATTCTTTCGGATGGAGGTCGGGTCGATGTCTATGTGTATTATCTTGGCGTGGGGCGCGAAGCCCTCCACCTTGCCGGTGACGCGGTCGTCGAACCTCATCCCGATTGCAATGAGCAGGTCGGACTCGTGCACGGCCATGTTCGCCTGATATGTCCCGTGCATACCCAACATCCCGAGGCACAGCTTGTGGTCGCCGGGGAACGCGCCCAGGCCCATCAGCGTGAGGGTGACCGGGACCTTGGCCAGTTCTGCAAGTTCCTTCAGCTCAACCGACGCGCCGGAGAGGATAACGCCGCCGCCCGCGACTATTACAGGGTTTTTTGCCTTCTGTATAGCCTCGGCGGCCTGCTTTATCTGCCATGCGTTGCCCTTCAGCACCGGCTTGTAGCTGCGGATGTCCACCTTGTCCGGGTACTTGAACTCGGCCTTCGCGACGCTGACATCCTTCGGGATGTCGATGAGCACGGGGCCGGGCCTGCCGGTGGTGGCGATGTAGAACGCCTCCTTTATCGTGCGGGCCAAATCCTCTACATTCTTCACGAGGAAGTTATACTTGCTGCACGGCCTGGTGATGCCGACGATGTCGGCCTCCTGGAATGCGTCGTTCCCGATAAGCTGGGTGGACACCTGCCCGGTGATTACTATCATCGGTATGGAATCCATGTACGCCGTCGCGATGCCGGTGACGATATTTGTCGCGCCCGGCCCGGAGGTAACCAGGCAGACGCCCGGCTTGCCCGTAGCGCGGGTGTAGCCGTCGGCCGCGTGGGCCGCGCCCTGCTCGTGGCGGGTCAGGATAAGCTCGATGTCCTTCTGGTCGTAAAGCACGTCGAATATATTCAGGACCACCCCGCCGGGGTATCCGAATATATGCTTCACGCCTTCCTTTTTCAGCGACTCTATCAGGATTTCGGCGCCGGAAAGTTTCAATTCAACCTCCGATTACTCTACTGCGATAAAGACAGCCTGACTGGCTGTATGGAATAAATATATACTGGGCGTAACCCGGTATTCCGCAAACCGGGTCAAAACATTCGCTCACTTCATTACCGCGCCGTCGGCGGCGGAAGAGACATAGCGCGCGTAGCGTTCGAGCCAGCCGCCCTTTATCTTGGGCTCGGGCTGCTTCCACGCCTTCCTGCGCTTGTCCAGTTCCGCCTTCGGGACGCTCAACTGTATCTTGCGTTTGGGTATGTCTATTTCTATCTCGTCCCCGTCCTTGATAAGGGCGATAACTCCGCCCTCCATCGCCTCAGGGGAAATATGCCCGATGCATGGGCCCTGCGTGCCGCCGGAGAACCTGCCGTCGGTGATGAGCGCGACGGAATCCGCCAGGCCCATGCCGACTATCGCGGCGGTCGGGGAGAGCATCTCGCGCATGCCGGGGCCGCCCTTCGGGCCTTCGTAGCGGATGACGACGACCATGCCTGACTTTATCTTGCCGTCCATGATGGCCTTCATCGCGGCCTCCTCGGAATCGAAGCAGCGGGCCGCGCCCTTGAACTTCATCATGCCCGGGGAAACCGCGGTCTGCTTCACGACGGAGCCGCCGGGCGCGATATTGCCCTTCAGCACGGCTATGCCGCCCTCGGCGTGGTAGGGGTTGTCCATCGGACGGACTACATCGTTATCAAAAATCTCGGCCGCCTTCGCGATGGCCTTAACCTTCATGCCGGAGAGCGTCGGGTTGTCCTTCAGCTTCTTGTACAGGCTCTTGAGTATCGCCGGGATGCCGCCTGCCGCGTCCAGGTCTTCCATGTAATATTTGCCGCCCGGAAGCAGGCTGGATATATGCGGGGTGTCCTTCGACAACTCGTCGATATGGTCGAGCGTGACGCTGATGCCAGCCTCGCGCGCTATCGCCGGGATGTGCAGGCATGTATTGGTCGAGCCGCCGAGCGCCATGTCCACGCGGATGGCGTTCTCAAACGCATCCCTGGTCATGATGTCGCGGGGCTTGATGTCCTTCTTCACGAGGTCCGCAATCCTCTGGCCCGACTCGTATGCAATACGGCGCTTCTTGGAAGAAACCGCGAGCGCGGTCGCGCAGCCGGGCAGCGACATGCCGAGGGTCTCGGTCACGCATGCCATGGTATTGGCGGTGTATAGCCCCTGACAGGCTCCAGGCCCGGGGCAGGAGCATTCCTCCAGCTTGCAGAGCGTGTCCTCGTCGATCTCGCCCTTTTTGTAGCGGCCCACGGCCTCGAAGGTCCCGCCGATGAGGTTCTGCCTCTCCATATGGAAGCGGCCGGACATCATCGGGCCGGCCGTAACGACGATGCTCGGGATGTTTATCCTCGCGGCCGCCATCAGCATGCCGGGGGTTATCTTGTCGCAATTGGTGAGGAGCACAAGGCCGTCGAGCGCGTTAGCTTCGGCTATCGACTCTATCATGTCGGCGATAAGCTCGCGGGTGGGCAAGCTGTAGTGCATGCCCCTGTGGCCCATAGCTATCCCGTCGCATATCCCGGGTATGCCGAACAGGAACGAGTAGCCGCCTCCCGCGTGGACGCCCTTCTCGATAGAGCGCTCTAAGTCGCGCATCCCGATATGTCCGGGGATGAGGTCGGTAAAGCTCGTGGCGACGCCGATGAGGGGCTTGGTCTCAAGCTCCTTGCGGGTGATGCCGGTCGCAAAGAGCAACGCCCTGTTCGGGGCCCGCTCTATGCCCTTTTTTATTTGGTCGCTTCTCATTGGTATCCTGATGCTCCGTAATCGCTCGTAAATAAAAGTGGGAACCTATTTTTTAACACAAATGGGAGGGAATAGTCAATGCAATTATGCCCTTGCGATAACCCTCCGGGGTTATAACATTTTTTAAACAAAAAGAAGGGAAGCGGCCCGAAGGCGCTTCCCTTCAATCATGACCATTACCTGCGGTATTAAATCTCAGACGACAGCCTTGAGGTCGTGCAGGATATGAAACATCCTGTCCTTTTTGGAAAGCTTCATCTTTTGCAGGGTTTTTCTTTCGACGTCTTCTTCGGGAGTGAGGTATTTCTTGGATTCAAACCGGGTGAATATCTCCTGCTCAATCTCGTGGTGCTCAACCTCCAGGCGGCGAAACTCAGGTATTTCGCGCCTGGCATAATCAATCAACTCGTCCGTCTCCTTGTCCATCATCCTTACCCTCCCCGATATATTTGTGGTTTAGAAAGGTACAAGTAAATACGACTTCAAGTTGTATCAAAAATCTAACATATGGCTAAATAAACTTCAAGGCTTTTTATGCACTTTTTTTAAAAGTCCGCCGATTTCGTAAAGCCACATAATCAAAGCGTCATCGGGAG
>DASXVI010000208.1:0-6505 GCA_036504315.1 Nitrospirota bacterium | reverse complement strand
GCGAGAGGATTGGCGGCGGCAGCGGCGTAATTTCCGGCAGGTTCTCGGAGGCGGAAGCCAAAGACCTCTCCATCGTGCTCCGCGCGGGCGCGCTTCCTGCCCCGCTAAAGCCGCTCCAGAACCTGACCGTCGGCTCGACGCTCGGCAACGACTCAATTGACGCCGGCAGGACGGCCATCATGTTCGGCACCCTGCTGGTCCTGATATTCATGGCGATATACTACGGGGCGTCCGGCTTCATCGCGGACTTCGCGGTCGTGCTTAACGTAGTAGTCCTTATCGGCGCGCTTGCCATACTGAACGCCACCCTGACCCTTCCGGGCCTCGCGGGCATCCTGCTCACGATAGGCATGGGCGTCGATTCCAATGTCCTTATATTCGAGAGGATAAGGGAGGAGCTTCGCTCAGGAAAGTCGGTTCGGGCCGCGATAGACGGCGGATACGACAAGGCGTTCACGACGGTTTTGGACTCGCATGTGACCACGCTTATCACGGCGGCTGTGCTGTTCCAGTTCGGCACCGGCCCGATTAAGGGCTTCGCGGTATCCCTCTCGCTCGGTATTATGATCAACCTGTTTACCGCGCTTGTGGGTACAAAGGTCGTCTTCGACCTCATCACCTCGAAGAAAAAAATCGAGAAGCTCAGCATATAAAGATACAAAATTTTCGCGGAGGCCTATATAAATGGAACTGATCAAGAAGACTAACATCGATTTTCTGGGCTTGAGAAAGATTGCCTTCGGCATATCGATAGCCCTCTCGACCCTGGGCATCATCTGTCTCGCGATGATTATCGCGGGCAAGGCCAACATGGGCATCGACTTTGCGGGGGGCGCTTCGGCTAACCTCGTGTTCAAGAGCCCGGTTGCAATAGACAAGGCAAGGGTCGTGCTGGACAATGCGGGCTTCAAGGGTGCCGAGATACAGTCCTTTACCGACGGCTCGAAGCTGCTTGTCAGGGTCAAGAAGACCGATGTGCCGATCGAGCAGGTAGTAGACAGGATAAAGGAAGCGTTCGCAAAAGGCATACCTGAAAACCCGGCAATAATCGATTCAAGCTCCGCCATCGGGCCGACGGTCGGCGCTGCGCTCCAGAAGGACGCTCTGCTCGCAATCGTCCTGTCGTTCCTCGGCATCATCATCTACATCGCCTGGAGGTTCGAGTTCAAGTTTGGCGTTGCGGCCACGGTTGCCACCCTGCACGACGTACTCGCGGTCCTGGGCGTATTCCTCGTACTCAACAAGGAGATAACCCTCCTGGTAGTGACGGCGCTCCTGACGCTCGCAGGCTACTCGCTTACGGACACGGTCGTCGTGTTCGACAGGATAAGGGAAAACCTGAAGATGAGGCAGAAGGATTCCCTGGGCGACATTATAAACAGTTCCATAAACGAGGTGCTTTCCCGTACGGTCGTCACCTCGCTTACGGTCTTCCTGGCCGTCCTCTCGCTCTTCGTACTTGGCGGCGAGGTGCTGCATGACTTTGCCTTCGCGATGCTCATCGGCGTCGTGGTCGGAACCTACTCCTCGATATTCGTTGCGAGCCCGGTGCTGTATGTTTGGCGCGGCAAGGGTTCGAAGCTCATAAAGGCCTCGATGCTTACAAAGCAGCCGACGAAGCTGGCCGCCGCGCCGGCGGGCCCGGCCGTCACCGAGGCAACCGAGAAGCCTGCGGCAAAGCCGGTGGAAAAGGCAGAGAAAAAAGAGCAGAAGCAGATTAAATACAAAAAGAAGAAGTAAATCAGTCCGCTGTTTATTATATTGTTCGCCTGTGGCTAACGCGTGAGGTGCTGATTGCTCGTCAAACGGTGGATAATGCAGGAAGCGGACCTGGATCTTTCCAGGACGCTTTGCAGCGAGCTGGGCATTTCGTCCACCACGGCGAACATACTTGTAAACAGGGGAATCAAAAGCAAAGATGAAGCGGAATCGTTCCTCAGGGTATCGCTCGATGATTTAATCGAGCCGTTTACCCTGAGGGATATGGACAAGGTAGTGGCAAGGGTCCTCCGCGCCATCAGGGACGACGAAAAAATCCTCATCTACGGCGACTACGACGCCGACGGCATCACCTCCACAGCGCTTCTCGTCGAGTTCTTCCGGGACATCGGCAAAGAGGTCTCCTACTATATCCCGCAAAGGCTCGAAGACGGCTACGGCATCAGCCTCAAGGCCATCCAGCAGATACACTCAGAAGGCGTCAACCTGATAATCACGGTCGATTGCGGCGTTTCCTCCGTTAACGAGGTTGCCGCGGCCTCGAAGCTCGGTATTGATATGATCATTACCGACCATCACGAGCCGCCTGAAGTCCTGCCGGAGCCGCTTGCGCTTATAAACCCGTACCTGAAGGACAGCAACTACCCGTTCACCGGCCTCGCCGGTGTCGGCGTAGCCCTCAAGCTTGCCCAGTGCATAAAAGCAAGGCTTGAGGGCAGGGACAAGGCTGGGCCGGGCATCGACCCGAGCCTGCACAAGTACCTGGACTTGGTCGCGCTCGGCACGATAGCCGATGTCGTCCCGCTTAAGGGCGAAAACAGGATATTGGTAAAGCACGGGCTTGTGCTTCTGAAAGAAGGCAGGCGGGTAGGCATTGCCAAATTAAAGGAAATCGCGCAGGTTTCCAATAACAACTTCGGCACCGGCTCGGTTGGGTTCCAGCTCGCCCCCAGGCTGAACGCCTCGGGCAGGCTTGGAAAGGCATCGATAGCCGTCCGGCTTCTGATTACGGAAGACCCTGACGAGGCTGTCGAAATTGCGCGCGAACTGGACCTCATGAACCAGAAGCGCCAGAAGATCGAAGAGACGATACTGGACGAGGCCAGAAATATTATATTGAACGAACGGGACCCTGACGCGCGCACAATAGTGCTGTCGTCGGACAGGTGGCACCAGGGCGTAATCGGCATCGTGGCCTCGAAGATTGTGGAGGAGTTTTACAAGCCGACCGTGCTTATATCATGCACCGGGAGTATGGGCAAGGGTTCCGCCAGGAGCATTCCCGCGTTCCACCTGTACAACGGCATCGAGCAGTGCAGCCGACACCTCGAGGCCTTTGGCGGGCATAAGTTCGCTGCGGGGCTTTCCATAAAAACCGAATCGCTCGCGGCCTTCGTGGCCGAGTTCGAGCGGATAGCGTGCGAGACGCTTGCGGACGAGGATTTTATCCCCTCCATTAAAATCGAGGGGGAGCTGAGCCTCAAGGACCTGACATGGGGACTCCATGAGGAGCTTGCCGCCCTCGCGCCTTTCGGGCCGGGCAACCCGGAGCCGGTGTTGAAAAGCCGCCGCCTCGATGTGATGCACCCTAAGGTGGTCGGCCGCAACCATGTGCGGATGAGGGTATCCCAGGGCGGATGTTCGTTCGGCTCCATCGGTTTTAATATGGGCGGTATTTACCAGAGCCTCGCGATGCGCAAGGTCTGTGTAGATGCAGTGTATTGTCTTTCGGTAAACGAGTGGCAGGGGGAGAGGTCGCTCCAGTTGAACCTGAAGGACCTTCATTTCTGATATGCTTCGCTTTGAAGACATCCTCGAAAAAATACAGGAATACCAGCCTGAAGCTGACCTGAACTTTCTCAGGCGCGCATACATATTCTCCGCGAAGGTCCACCACGGGATGAGCCGGATGTCCGGCGAACCCTACCTTGTCCATCCAATCGAAGTCGCGGGCATACTCGCGGACCTGAAGGTAGACCACATCACAGTCGCATGCGGTCTTCTGCACGACACAGTCGAGGATACCTCTACAACCGTCGAAGAGATTGCGGAATACTTCGGGGACGAGGTCGCGACAATCGTGGACGGCCTGACTAAGATCGCCCGTATAGAGTTCAAGACGCGCGAGGAGGCCCAGGCCGAGAACTTCCGCAAGATGGTCCTCGCGATGTCGAAGGACATACGCGTAATCATAGTAAAGCTCGCCGACCGCCTCCACAACATGAGCACGCTCCAGTTCCTGAAGCCCGACCGCCAGAGGGCAATAGCCCAGGAGACGATGGACATCTACGCGCCTCTTGCCAACCGCCTCGGACTCGGCAAAATAAAATGGCAGCTTGAGGACCATTGTCTGCGCTACCTCGAACCGCAGGTTTATGAAGAACTCGTAAACAAGGTATCCCAGAAGCGCGACGAGAGCGAAAAATATATCCAGGACCTCACCAGCGAGGTAATGGAGCATCTCAAGACGAGCGGCATCCCGGCCAGGGTTACGGGCAGGCCCAAGCATTACTTCAGCATCTTCCAGAAGATGCAGAAGCAGAAGATAACTGTAGACGAAATATACGACCTGATAGCGCTCCGCATAATTACGGACACGAAGGCCAACTGCTACGCCATACTCGGGCTTATACATTCACTGTGGATGCCGGTCCCGGGCCGTTTCAAAGACTATATAGGCGTACCGAAGTCAAACCTTTACCAGTCGCTGCATACCACGGTAATCGGGCCGCAGGGCGAGAGGGTCGAGTTCCAGATACGCACCGAGGAGATGGATGCTATCGCCGAGTCCGGCATAGCGGCGCACTGGCAGTACAAGGAGAAGGGCAAGGTCGCACAGCAGGACGAAAAGCGGTTCTCGTGGCTGCGGCAGCTGGTCGAGTACCAGAAGGAGCTGACCGACTCCAAGGAGTTCCTCGATACCCTGAAGGTAGACCTCTTCAGCGAGGTGGTGTATGTCTTCACGCCGCGCGGGGATGTCAAGGAGTTCCCGAAAGGCTCCACCCCGGTAGACTTCGCCTTCAGCGTCCATACGGACATAGGCAACCAGTGCGTCGGGGCGAAGGTGAACGGGAAGATGGTGCCGCTGAAATACGAGCTTCAGACCGGCGATGCGGTCGAGGTCGTGACCCAGCCCGGCCATGTGCCGTCGCGCGACTGGCTGAAGTTCGCCAAGACCTCGAAGGCCCGCACCCGCATCCGCCACTGGGTGAAGCAGGAAGAGGACCGACAGAGCACCAACCTGGGCCGCGAGCTTCTGGAGAAGGAACTAAAGAAGCGGGACATCAACCCGCTGAAGTTCTACAAGTCACACGATGCGAACACGGTAGTGCACGCCCTTGGGCTTGCCGACCTTGAAGAGCTTTACATGGAGATAGGCTTCGGCAAGGTATCGCCGAGGCAGGCGATAGCGGTGCTTCTGCCGGAAGAGACGGTTACCGAGGAAAAACGCGACGAGTCGATACTCAAGAAGGTCGCAAAGAAGATTGTCTCCCGCTCCGACAAGGGCGGCGTCCGCATAAAGGGCGTGGACGACATAATGATACACTTCTCGAAGTGCTGCACGCCGGTGCCGGGCGACAGCATCGTCGGGTTCATCACGCGCGGCAAGGGCGTGTCCATCCATTCGACAGAGTGCCCGAACATCTATGAGCTTGAGGCCGACCGCGAGAGGATTATCAAGGTGGAGTGGGACATCGAGCGGCCTACCTCGCACCCTGCGAAGATTTCCGTCCTCACGGTGGACAAGCCGGGCCTGCTGGCTAATGTCTCGACGGCCATCGCCGCCGCCGACTCGAACATATCGAACGCGGAGATTACCACGACCGAGGACAAGCGCGCCGTATGCAATTTCGTCGTGCAGATAATGGACACTAAGCACCTTGAGCGTGTGATGCAGAAGGTAGGGCAGGTGGACGGCGTGATAAGTGTGAAGCGCATTAAAACCGGATAAACGGAGAGAAGCATGGCACGGGATATAATCAGCACCAACCGCGCGCCCGCCGCCATCGGGCCGTATTCGCAGGCAGCCTGGGCGGGAGACGTCCTTTTCCTTTCGGGCCAGATACCCATCAACCCGGAGACGGGCGAGGTAATGTTCGCGGACATAACCGAGCAGTGCGAGAGGATACTTGCGAACATCCGCAACATACTTCAGGCGGCCGGCCTTGAGATGCAGGACATCGTCAAGATAACGATTTTCCTCGAGCTGATGGACGACTTCATAAGGGTGAACGAGGTGTTTGCGAGGTGGTTCCCGGAGAACCCGCCTGCCCGCTCGACGGTCGAGGTCTCGCGCCTGCCTAAGGATGTGGCGATTGAGATAGAGGCGATAGCGTACAGGAAAAGGCATTAATACATTGAAAACAAGCGTTGGATTATTTTTAATGTTGGCATGTAGCGGCATAACATATGGCTATATAGGGGCTTTGGTTCGCAATAAGAGCTATCCGAAAGCTGTTCTGTTTATTTCGATTTGGCTGGTAAGTTTAATAGTAATTTTGACTTGGCTGTCTTATTAGCCATTTGATAACCCCCAACCCCCGGCCCCTCCCCCGCAGGTGGGGAGGGGAGCAAAGAGGTTCCCTCTTTTAGTTTGTCATTCCGAGCTTGTCGAGGAATCTGATTGAGGTCTTGACATAGGCGGGGCCTACAAGTCTACTCGTTGAACAACGCGGGAGAAGATATGAAAAAAATCATTGTATTAATTTTGATATTATTATTTGCGAATATTTCCATCGCAAATAATACATCTGAAAATCTTCGAGAAAAAATTACACGATCTTCC
>DASXVI010000207.1:0-5684 GCA_036504315.1 Nitrospirota bacterium | reverse complement strand
GGGGACAGTGCTGACGGTCGGGACGGGCGTGGAGAGTTTCAAGCCCGGCGACTGGGTATACACCACCGGCACGCTGACGGGCGCATACGCCGAGATGACCGTGGCGAACGCAAAATCCGTCCACCCGCTGCCAGACAACTTAAGCTTCGAGGAGGGCGCAGGGATAGGGATACCCTTTGCGGCGGCATACCGCGCGCTGTTCCAGAGGGCAGACGCGAAACCCGGCGAGACCGTGCTGGTCCATGGCGCAAGCGGGGGCGTGGGAGTAGCCGCGACCCAGATGGCAAAGGCAAAAGGCATGATGGTAATCGGCACGGCAGGCACGCCCGGAGGACTTGTGCTCGCGCAGAAGATGGGCGCGGACCACACGGTTGACCACACCTCGGCTGACCACGGCGATGTCGTGATGAAGCTGACGGCCGGCCGGGGCGTCGATGTAATACTCGAAATGCTGGCGAACGAGAACCTCGGGGCCGACCTCAGGATGCTTGCCGACAAAGGCAGGGTCGTCGTCATCGGTAGCAGGGGCGATGTGAACATCAACCCGCGCGACCTGATGGCGAGGGAATCGGCGATACTCGGGATGATGGTGCCGAAGGCCACGCAGGAAGAACGCGAGGCGATGGACGCGGGCATCGGGGAGATGCTGAGAGAGGGGAAACTGAGGCCGGTCGTCGGGAAGGTGCTGCCGCTTAAGGACGCCGCGCGTGCGCATACCGAGATAATCGAGGGCGACGCACACGGCAAGATAATACTTAAAGTCGGTGAATGAAAACAAAAACGGCGGGCCGTATGGCCTGCCGAAATCCTTTTACAGCAAAGTGGTGGTAAAGTTTAGAATGGGACAAACACCGGGGCGGATGAGTAGTTCAGTATACCCAGCCCGACGAACACCGTGAGAAGCGCGAAGAAAACCAGAATCCTCTTTAACATGACTACCTCTTCTTGAAACTGATTATTCCCTTGTGTATATATCGACAAGGTGAATATACCACTAAAGTCCTATTTCGGGCGTTAAAATATATTAATCTTTGCAAAATTGCAAGGTTAAAGCGAGTGCTACCCCAAAATAACCGCTTGCGGCCATCCCGCCAGCCGTTGCCGGAACGACCGCTCGCGGCTGGGTTATACCCCGGCATATTAAAAGGGCTTCGGAAATCCGAAGCCCTTCTTTTGTTTGGCTGGGGGACAGGGATTCGAACCCCAGTAAGCAGAGTCAGAGTCTGCTGTCCTACCGCTAGACGATCCCCCATCAGTGAGACGGTATATTAACGCATGGGCTTGGGCCTGTCAAGATTTTTTGTTGACCCCCGGCCCCTTTGTATGCTACATAGAAACCATAGAAACTATAGGAGGGTTAAATGGGCCAGACATTCTTCCCGCTTGAAGGGTACTCCGAGACGGTGCCCGCGAACGAGAGCTTCCACGGAAAAGAAGTCCTCTACAAGATTTCGATTGGCAACGAGATATGGGGGAGCTACCCGACCCCGGTACTGAAGGTCCAGATAATGGAGGGCGGACAGGTGCTGGGAAGAAAGAGCCCGTCGTACCCTATCGGGTCCGGCGACTTCGAACGGGTCCAGAAAAAGGCCGACGAGCTCCTCAAACGCTTTGAAAAAGAGATACGGAAAAAGTCCTAACCCACGGCCTTCTTAAGCCGCCGCAGGCTTTCGTCCTTGCCGAGTATCTCCAGCACATCGTATATGCCGGGGCTGACCGTACCGCCCGTGAGGGCTACGCGCACAGGCTGCGCAACCTTGCCCATCTTCAGGCCGGACGCCTCCATCACCTGATGGAACGCCGCTTCGAGCGGTCCGTGCGTAAAGTCGTCGATGCCCTCGATTAGCCCGATTAGCTGACGCAGCACCGGCTTTATCTCGTCGGTCAGGAACTTCTCGACGGACTTCTCGTCCATCACGGGCTCCTTGAATAAATACGGCGAAAGCTCGACCAGCTCGACGAGCGTGTGGCTCTTCTCGCGCTGGGCCAAGACGACCTTCGAAAGCCACGCGATATCCGGCCTCTGTGTAATCCAGCCGCGCTCCTCCAGCATCGGTACGATAAGCTCCGCGATTTCTTCGACGGGCCTCTGGTTTATCCAGTGGTGGTTGATCCAGTTCAGCTTCTCGGGGTTGAATATCGCCGCCGAGGTAGATATGCTGTCGAGCGTGAAGTTGTCCACCATCTCCTTGACCGAGAAAATCTCCTGGTCTCCGAACGACCACCCCAGGCGCACGAGGTAGTTCACCATAGCCTCCGGCAGATAGCCCATCTCTTTGTACTGCATGATGGATGTCGCGCCGTGGCGCTTACTAAGCCTCGCCTTGTCCGAGCCGAGTATCATCGAGAGGTGCCCGAACTCCGGCACCGGGTAGCCGAGCGCCTTGTAAATCTGGATCTGGCGCGGCGTGTTGTTCAAGTGGTCGTCGCCCCTGAGGACATGGGTGACCTTCATCGTCGCATCGTCTATCACCACGACGAAGTTGTATGTCGGGAAGCCGTCCGAACGCATGATGATGAGGTCGTCCATCACCGAGTTGTCGAATGTGACCGTGCCCTTTATCAGGTCGTTGACGACCGTCTTGCCTTCTTCCTCGGCCTTGAAGCGGATGACCGGCGTGCGGCCCTCCGGGATGTCCGTGCGGCCCAGGCAGCGCCTGTCGTACTTCGGCGGCCTGCCTTCCGCAAGCGCCGCGCTGCGGCGCTCCTCAAGCTCCTCCGGCGAGCAGTAGCACTTGTATGCGCGGCCGCTGGCGAGGAGTTTATCGACATGCTCGCGGTATATGTCCAGCCTCTCGGTCTGGCGGTACGGGCCGAAGTCGCCGCCCCTGCCCGGACCCTCGTCCCAGTCCATCCCGCACCACTCCATGCCGTCTATGATGGCCTTGATGGACTCGTCGGTCGAGCGCTCCTGGTCGGTGTCCTCTATGCGGAGGATGAAGGTCCCGCCGTAGTGCCTCGCGTACAGCCAGTTGAAAAGCGCGGTGCGGACACCGCCGATATGCAGGAAGCCTGTCGGCGACGGCGCGAACCTGACCCTTATGTCGCTCATATGTATTATTCCTCCGGTATTTGATTTTGAAAAAGAAAAGTATAAATGAAACAGGCTGCTAAATAAAGCCTTTTCTAAATGGGCTTTGTTCTGCACCGCTTTTTTCTTGACTTCTAACCATGGTTTATGGAAAAATATGCATTCTTGTGAGCAAGGGCCCATAGCTCAGTTGGTAGAGCTCCCGGCTCATAACCGGATTGTCCCAGGTTCGAACCCTGGTGGGCCCACCAATTGCATATTTACTTCGAGGTGTTGCGGGCGTGAGGCCGACTGAATTTTACGCATACTCAAGATTGAAAGAACGCCTGAAGGCTTTGACATACGCCCAGGCCAATACAGGACTAAACTGATGCACCCATACCGGGTGCATCTTTTTTTTGCGCGGATATGACCAAACTCAGAGACATAATAGAAGTAATTGAACAGGTTGCGCCGCCGGGACTCGCGGAAGGCTGGGATAATTCCGGCTTCCAGCTTGGCGACATGGACGCGGCCTGCTCGAAGGTGCTGGTCGCGCTCGACCCGCTCCCGGAGGTATTCGAGGAGGCGCAGCGCATCGGTGCGGGCCTCGTAGTCACGCATCACCCGCTGTTCTTCGGAGAGCTGAAATCCCTCGATTTTGCAAACGGGCGCGGCGCGGTCGTGCGGGCCGCCGCAAAGGCCGGAATTGCCCTCTACGCAGCCCACACGAGCTATGACAGCGCAAACCCCGGCGTCAGCGATGCGTTAGGAGCGGCGGTAGGCGCAAAAGGCATGAGGCCGCTTACGCCTTCGGCGCAAAACCCCGGCGCAGGCTTGGGCCGCATGGGCGAGCTTCCAGAGAAGACTACCGTGGTACAGCTCGCAAGGCTCGTCAAGGAAAGGCTCGGAGCGGGCTCTGTAAGGATTATAGGCGAGCCTGGCCGCGTGGTCGGCACGGCGGCTTTCTGCGGCGGAAGCGGCTCAAGCGGCATCGATGCCGCGAAGGCTTCGGGCGCGGATGTTTATATCACAGGCGACATCAAATACCACGATGCCCTGAAGGCTATTGAAATGGGCCTTGCGGTGCTGGATGCAGGGCATTACGCCACCGAGAACATAGCGGTGCGGGCCCTTGCCAAGGCTCTCAAAGATGGCCTCGATGCGCGCGGCCTGAGCGTGGAAGTGTTTGTCGGCTCCGCGCAGAGAGAGCCCTGGACAACAGTTTAAAAAGGCCGGATGCGGGTTGTCCGGTCTCAGGTTGATATTTAGTAACGAAAAGCATGGAGGGAATGAAAGTGCACCAGGATTTAAAGAACCTTGTCAAACTTCAGGAGATAGACCAGGAAATCCACGAGATAGAGAAGAACAAGGAGCGGCTTCCGAGGCTCCTGCACCTCGCGGCCGACGGTCTTCGCGCGGCTGAAAGCGAAATGGACACAGCCAAGGGCGTTCTCGAAGTAGTCTCAAAGGAGAGAAGGACTTCTGAAGGCGAACTCTCCGACGAAGGCGAGCACTTAAACAGGCTTAAGCTCCGCACCAGCGAGATAAAGGATAACAAGGCTTATTTTGCGCACATGAAGGAAATCGACGATTGCCAGAAGAAGATATCCAAACTCGAAGAGGTCGTCGTTGAACTGATTGATAAAGTCGAGAAGGCCGAGGCCGAACTTAAGGCGAAGGAAGAGGCCCTTGCGCAGGAACATTCAAAGTATGAGGATTCGAAGGTTAACATCGAAAAGAGGTTCGAAGCAGGCGACCAGAAGCTCGTAGAAATGCGTTTGAAGCGCGATGAGCTGGTCCCCGGAATCGGCAAAGAGGCCTTGGAACTCTACAACGATGTCCGCAGGCGCTACCCTGATTCCGCCGTCGTCGAGGCCAAGGACGGCAACTGCACAGGATGCAGGATGGTCCTGCCGCCGCAGTATTTCGCGAATGTCCGCAAGGGCGAAATGGTCGTATCCTGCGTCAACTGCCGCCGCATAATGTATTTCGCCGCTCCGGTCGAAGGCCAGTAATGCCGGTGGGCGGACTGAACAAGGCTGAAATTTTAAAGAAATTTGCGGAGCATTTGGACGCCGGACGGCTGCTGAGTGAATACCCCGCCTTGAGCCGTCAGGCGCTCTCTGAGCTTCTGCTGGAAGCATCGAAGGCCGTTGGGCCGGGCGAGCTTATCGTGAAGCCTGCGCCCGCTGCGGAGCCTTTACAGATGCCGGCAGACCTGTTCGGCGCGGTACAGCCGGGGCCGGTTGTCCGGCAGAGGCTGTTCATGAATACCGACGGCGCTTCGCGCGGGAACCCCGGCGAGGCGGGCATCGGCGTGATGATAAAGGACGAGGCCGGCAAACCCGTGAGGAAGATTGCGCGATACTTAGGTACCGCGACCAACAACCAGGCGGAGTATGCGGCGCTGATAGACGGCCTGAAGGCCGCGAAGGAACTGGGCGCGGAAGAGGTATCCGTCTGCGCCGACTCCGAGCTTATCGTCAAACAGATGAACGGGCTGTACAAGGTGAAAAACCCGGACCTTGTAGTGCTCCACGCAGAGGCGTCGAAGTTGAAGCGGAGTTTCAAAAGGTGTATGATAAAGTATGTGCCGAGGGAGCAGAACAAAGAGGCGGATGCCCTTGCTAACCAGGCGATTGATAGCAGGAAGGCGTAAATAGTCAGACCG
>DASXVI010000206.1:0-4203 GCA_036504315.1 Nitrospirota bacterium | reverse complement strand
AAAAGGACTTGCCAGTCTGGAATATCGCGGTGGAACAGCAGGGTGAGCGCGGACAGGAAAAATAAAAAACCCGCCGAAAGCGCCACAACGGGCCTCAGCGGGTTTCTTGAAGGAATGGATTCAGGCATAATGTTTATGCGTTAGGTTCCATGTTCAGTCCGAAGTCGCAAGCGACTTCTTCTACTATTTCCCTGTCTATTATCTGTTTCTTCATCAGGTAGCCTTCAAGCAGGGCGTTGTCGCAGACGGTGTTTATCAGCCTTGGTATGCCCCTCGAGAAAAGGTGCACAGTCTCGGCCGCTTCTTTCGAGAAGATGTTGGCGCTGTTGCCGGCTATCGTCAGCCTGTGCTTTATATATTCCTCGGTAGTCTCAAGCGTGAACGACTTCAGCCTGAACTTTACCGCGACCCTCTGTTTCAAAGGTTCGTCGAGCGAGAGGACATCGTCCAGGTCCGGCAGCCCGAAGAATACGAAAGAGACCAGCTTGCCGCCGGGGACTTCGAGGTTCAGCAGGCCCCTGAATTCCTCCATCAGCTCACGGCAGTTCAGCATCTGGGCCTCGTCGATGAGCACGACGGCCTTCTTGCCCGACTCGTGTATCTCGACGAGCCTGTGGTAGACCTTTCCCAGCAGGCTTACCTTGTCCTCTGGAATCTCGTCGACGCCGAGCTGCATCGCGATCTTTTTGAGCAGCCATTCGGCGGTAACGGACGAATGGATTATGACGAGTAGCGCTGACTCGTATTCCTCTTCGTTCAGCTCGTCGAGCATCCTGCGGGCGAGGGTAGTCTTGCCGGTGCCGACGCCGCCCAGAAGGACCGCAAGGCCCTTCATGGTGTTGACCGCGTACTTCAGCCGAAGCAGCGCCTCGCTGTGCTGTGTGCTGTTATAGTAGAAGCGGTTGTTTATGGAGTTGGTGAACGGCTGTTCCTTCAGCCCGTAAAACTCTAAATAGTCCATCTTGCTTTATGCCTCCTCTTACAAGTAGGAAACCCTGTTCCTTTTGGCGGGAGCCTTCACGCCTTTTGTTTCGGGTTTTGGCGGGTCTGCCGCAGCCGGCTTGGGCTGAAGCCCGGATTCCCCGACCGCTTTGTTAAGGTCTTTCTGGCGGTCCCTGACATCTCTGAAGCCCGGGTCCTCGGACGCTATTTCATTCATTACGGACAGGGCCGAGAGCAGGTCGCCGTTTAACTCATAGGCGATGGCGAGGTCGTACTTCAACCCCATATATTCTTCCCTGGCCCTGCCCTTTATCCGAAGCCCGAGCCCGAACTGCTCGACCGCCATGGCATATTCGCCTTTTTCAATATAGCACAGGCCCATCATGCTTGCACAGTCGAGCGTGCGCGCGGGGTCCTTGGATGCGAGAAGGAATTCTGAAAGCCCCTCGTCCAGCATGCCCATTTCCTTGTAGGCGATGCCGAGGTTGTAATGCGTTTCGTAGTCCTCTTTGTTGAGCTGTTCCTCGACGCCCTTCTTGAACTCCTGAAAGACCGATTCGAGGTTCTTGTCGTCGAACACATCGGCGGTCTTGTTGCTCACCAGCGGTTCGTCGAGTTCGTCTTGAAGTTCAGCGGCCAGGTCGAAAAACTCGTCCGAATCGGCGTTCGGTTCGTCGGCCGGCCCTAGTACCGAGAATACATGGTCGGATTCGCTGTTAAGGGATATCTCCGGGCCTTCGTCATCATCGAGCGAGAGCGGCTCGAAATCCGCTTCTGGAACTTCCGGCCCCGCGCCTGCGGCCTCAAGCTCGACGCCGCTGCCCGAGACAGCAAGCGAATTGTATTTCCTGCGTATCTCGGAGTCTGTGGGGTCTATTTTAAGAAGCTTGTCGTATATCTTGGCCGCCTCGTCTGCGAGCCCCTGCTGGACATAAAAGTCGGCCTCCGCGATTTCCTCGTTATAGTTGACCGACCCGGCCGCAAGCGGCGGATCTGGAGCTTCCACCTGCGGGGCGCTCGACGGCACGCCCGGTATGGAAACTTCTTCGGCGGCCGGAGACTCGAAGTCGAACTCCGAGAACGCCTCTTCGAGGTTGAAAGAATCCGCAGGCTCGTTTGCCCTCGGAAGCTCCGGCGTTGAATCAGTAAGGGGTTCCGGCTTTGTCTCTGAGACCCCCTCCGGCGCGGAAGCGGAAAAAGAAGGGGTGCTCGGCGCGGAAGCCTGACGGGTCCCGCCGGGTGCGCTCGCAGCGTTATCCTCCTGCGGGAAAAGCTCCTGCATTACGGCCGCGACTTCTTCGTTGCCGGGGTCCATCCTGAGAGCCTTGGACAGCGCCATTTTTGATTCTTCGGCGCGTCCATTTGCGGCGCATATCCTGGCGAGCCTGACCGAAACCCTCGTAAAGCCGTCGATGTCTCCCTGAACCTTGAAGAAATCGAGGTACTTCAAAGCGACGAGTTCGCTGTCCGGGAACGTCTCGGATAGCTTGCGCAGCGAGTCTTCCGCCTTCTGGCTCAACCCGTATTTAATGTATATCTCTATCTCGTCGAGTTTTTCTTCGATGTTCACCACGGCGGCCGAAGACTGGAACTGGCCGGTATCCGGTGAGTCTTCAAAATCCGTCAGGTCGAACATCTTCCCGCCGTCAGCGACTGCGGCGTTGCCGCCGGTCTCTTGCGGAGCCGCGTCTCCGGCGGTGTCGAATATTTCAAGCTCGTCCAGGTTGGCGAGGTCGTCCGTTATATCGAAAGTTTTCTCGTCCGAAACAATGTCGGGGATATCTTCTGCAGCCGAATAGAAGGCATTCTGGATCTTTCCGGCCGCCGGCTCGTAGTTGGCCGAACTGATAGGTATGTCGAGGTTGTAGACATTGGCCTCGGGATCGGGCAGTCCTCCATCCGAAGGCGCTCCCGCCTCCTCCGTCGGCCAGTCCATACTTGTTGCTCCGTCCGCCGGAACTTCCTTCTGGGAAGTCTTCTGATACGGCGGGGCATACGACTCCTCGAACGACGGCCCGGCACCTGCATTTTCGACAGGCAGCTTCGTGAGAGACGGCTTGGAAGGTTCCTCGATCAGTTCTTCCATCAACTCCGGCAGTTCCGGGATTTCGGCCGCCCCGGAGGGTATCGACGGCTCGGAGGGTGCGGCCTGCAGCGACGGCTGGGACGCAGGAGATTCCGGTATGGATGCGACGAACTGTTCGGAGCGGGTGGGTCCCTGGCCGATGGCCTTTATCCGGTCGGCAATTTCGGCGCTTTCAGGGTCTTTTTCCTGAAGCTTTTTCAGCATGTTCAGCGCTTTGTCGTCGTCCCCGCCAGCCCTGTATGCGTCCGCTATCTTTATCTGGAGCGGAAATGCCTCAGCCTCCTTGCCGTCCCGTGTATATATATCCGAGAGCGCCTGAAGGGCCTCGGTGCTGTTCGGCCTGCCGGATAAAAATAGCGTCAGCAGTTCCTCTGCCTCGTCGAACTGGTTTTTTTCGGCAAGGTCATGGCTGAGGGGCTGACATAAGCCCCAGGCTGAAACAAACTCGCCGGCCTTCAGGTATATCTCGAAGAGCTGTTTACGGAGAGGGATATTATTGCCGTCTTTTTCGAGCATTTCGGAATACAGGGCGGCGGATTCCTCGTACCTGCCGGAACGAAGGTATACCTCTGCGAGCAGGGTATTTATCCTGATGTCCGACGGGTCGACCCTGCGGGCATCCTCAAGCTTGACGGTGGCCTCCGGCAGACGGTTGGACTTGAAGTCCACGAGGGCGGAAACACGGATATGGTCGAACCTCTCCGAGCCTTTGGGCGCCGCCAGTTCGAGGTTTTCCCTCGCGCCATCCAAGTCGTCCTTCATGGCCTTCTTTTCGGCCAGCTCGATATATTTGCTGACGCCCTCCCTCTCGAATCCTTCCGAGAGGTAGAGTTCGGCCAGCTTCTGGGCGAGCGAAAGGTTGTCCGGGTTTAAGTCGCAGAGCGTCTTGTAAACATCGACGGCTTTGTTCTTCTGGCCGGAACGGCTGTAGAACGAAGCGGCGGCCAGATAGCAGTCGTTGGCGTTGCCCAACAGACCGCGTTCTGCGTTCAGCTTGCCCATCAGGAGGTGGACATCCACCTGGTCGGGTTTGATGTTCAGGATTTTTTTGTAGAGGGCGATTGCCTTGAGGGCGAAACCGGTCTTGTTGAAGATATCGGCGGCCTTGCGGAATGACTCTATCGCGCCGTCGGCGTTATTTTTTTTAAGGTGTAAATCGCCAATGATATTATGGG
>DASXVI010000205.1:0-9460 GCA_036504315.1 Nitrospirota bacterium | reverse complement strand
TTCTGACAGCTCTCGAAGCATCGCGCTTCGAGCCCTCTTCTCGCCGCCTTTGACCGGGTCGCCCATCCTCGATGACCGGGCAAGGCTTCGCGGAGAATAACTGAACACATGCAGGTGGTTAAGCCGCGAAAGCTCTATATTGCTGTAAGTTTTCCGGAAGCTCTTTTCATCCTCGGCCGGGTAGCCGACGATAACATCCGCGCCGATGCAGGCGTCCGGGACCTTGTCGTATATCCGGTCTATCACCCCGAAATACTGCTCGGGGGTGTACCCCCTGCCCATGGACTTCAGCACTCCGGCCTCCCCGCTCTGGAGCGGGATATGGAAATGGCGGCAGAGCTTCGGGTGGCCGATAAGCCCTAACATCGCATTGTCGAACTCCATCGGCTCGATGGAGCTTAACCGCAGCCGTCCAAGCCCCGGCCTGTCCAGCAGTTTTTCGACCAGGCCTGACAGCTTCAGCCCGTCGTCTTTATACGAGCCTAAGTGGATCCCGGTAAGGACAATCTCGTGGTAGCCTCTCGCAATCAGCCTGTCGGCGCTCTGTATTACTTCATGGAGGCCGGCGCTGCGGGAGTTGCCCCGGGCGAAAGGTACCACACAGTAACTGCATCGGGCGTCGCAGCCGTCCTGCACCTTGAGGAAGGCGCGCGAGCGGCCCCCCATTACCTCGGCCCTGAACCTGCCGTCCTCGTCGGGCGCGCCGGATTTCAATATCATCCGGGCAAGGTCCGCCTCGTCCACCGCCCCTGCGATAATATCCACGCCTGGGATTGCCTTAACCGCATCCGGGTTGGTCCTCGCGTAGCATCCCGCCACGACGACTATCCCCTCGCCCTTGTCGCGGACGGCCTTCCGTATCTCCTGGCGGCACTGGTAATCGCTCTTGTTGGTTACGGTGCAGGTGAAAATAACATAGATGTCGGGGGTTTCGCCCGCGATGGCAGGGACTGCGCCCGCGGCCAGCAGCTTCTCGCGCAGTGCGCCCGCGTCGAACTGGTTTATCTTGCAGCCGAGGCTTTTAACGGTAAACTTCATCCGCGACCAGCTCCCCCATGAGAGAGTGCTTTTTCCCTTCGGTGACCCTGACCTTCACAAGCGTGCCGATAAGCGAGAGGTCTCCGTCGAAATTGACAATCCGGCCCCCCCTGCTCCTGCCTGTGAGCCTGCCGCCCTGCTCGCTCTTGTCCGGGCCTTCCACAAGCACTTCCTCGACGATGCCTACCCGCGAGCGGTTCTTCTCCTCGGATATCAGGTTCTGGAGGTTGATTACCCTGTCAAGACGCTCCGCCTTTATATCCTCGGGGATATGGCCCGAGAGCTTGAGCGCGGCGGTATTGGGCCGCCTTGAATACTTAAAGGAAAATATGTTGTCGTAGCGTATATCCTCAAGCAGTTTATAGGTTTTCTCGTAATCATCATCGGTCTCGCCGGGGAATCCGACTATAATGTCAGTTGACAGCCATATGTCCGGCATCGCCGCCCGCAGCTTGTTCAGCCTGGTCATGTAGTCGTCAAGGGTGTACTTGCGGTTCATAGCCTTCAGGACGGAATCTGAGGCCGACTGGATTGGCAGATGGATGCTCTCGCATACCTTGGGGAGGTTCGCCATCGCGTCAACCAGCCTGTCGGAGAGGTCCTTCGGGTGGGAAGTCACGAACCTGATGCGGAGCAGGCTGTCGATAGCGTTGACCTTCTCCAGCAGGTCTGTGAAGGTGTATCCGCCATCTAACCCGGCCCCGTAGGAGTTGACATTCTGGCCGAGGAGCGTTACCTCCCGGCATCCGTCCGCTACAAGGGCTTCAATCTCGCTTACGATATCCTCAGGCCTTCGGCTCTTCTCCCTGCCCCGGACATACGGGACGACACAGTAGCTGCAGAAGTTGTCGCAGCCGAACATTATGTTCACGAAAGACGAAATACTGCTCTCGCGCTCGGCGGGGAATACCCCGTGTTCGTAGCCTTCCGAGAACTCGACGGAAGTGCCGCAAACGCCATCGCGCGCGCCCTTCAGGAGCGCGGGCAGCCCGGAGATGTTCTGGTTGCCGAAGATGAAGTTCACATAAGGGGCGCGGCGCAGGATTTTCTTGCCCTCCTGCTGCGCGATGCAGCCGGACACGCCGATTACGAGGTGGGGCCGCTCCTTCTTCAGTTCGCGCAGCTTGCCCAGCTCGCTGAAGAACTTCTGTTCCGCTTTCTCACGGATGCTGCATGTATTTAGCAGGATAAGGTCTGCGTTTTCGAGGGATTCCGACGGGGTGAGCCCCTCGGCCCGGAGCACGCCGGACATCTTTTCCGTGTCGTGCTCGTTCATCTGGCAGCCAAAGGTCATTATTTTGAAACTTCTCATTGAAAAACTTTCGTCCTCAGCCAATCAAATCCTTTGTGCGGTCCAGAAGGTCCTGCGGGCTGAACGGCTTGGTTATATATTCGTCCACCCCGGCTTCGAGCCCCTTTATCTTGTCGGACTCCTGGCCCTTCGCGGTCAGCATTATAATTATGATGTCGCGTGTGGCGGGGTCGCCCTTAAGGGCCGTGCAGACCTCGTATCCGTTCAGGCCGGGCATCATTATGTCCAGGAATATCAGGCTCGGCATCGTCTCGTGCGCTATCTTCAGGGCGTCCGTGCCGTTAAGCGCGGTGAACACCTCGTACCCGGCAGTTTCCAGCTTGTACTTTACGATCCTGAGGATATGCATCTCGTCATCTACAACCAGTATCTTCTTTGCAGCCATTTCTGCCTCCGCGCTGGGGATTTGTCAGCCGAATATAAGCTGGACCTTCTCTCCCCTTTTGAAGCCGAGCGTCTTGCGTGCATCGCCCTGGTTTATAAATATTTCAATGAAGCCGTTCCCGTTAACTACCGCACCGGTCTCGCCCCTCTTTTCGGAGGCATAGAACGGAGATAAAACCTTTATCTCGATTTCCTTGGTTTTAATTATATATGATTTTTGCCCTGTTGACTCCATAAAACTGCATACGTCCTCGAAAGCTATATTTGTAATGCAGTTGCCGAACTTGTCCGAATATACGACTTCGCCTGAAAATACGTTAGGGGCCTCCTGTTTTGCGACAGGAATGCTGAAACGGAGGTAATCGGTAATCTCTTCCCCGAACTTCTCGACCTCAACGCCCTTCGAGAGCCATGCCGCAGCCGGAGAAAATATATCCCTGGCATGGAATGTCGAGCCCTTGGTCTTTAGCTGGTAATGCTCCGCCGTCATGTGGATAACCCGCGAGAAGCCGGGGTCGTTGAACACGAACGACAGCACGCCGTTGTCCGGCGCAAGGAAGTAATGCTTGTCTGTCACGGCGATTATCGGCCTTCTCGGCCCGCCGACTCCTGGATCCACTATTACCATATGTACCGTATACTGCGGGAAATAACTGTATACCGAACCGAAAAGGTATGCCCCCGCCCAGATATCGTGCGACGGGACATCGTGGGATATGTCCACGAAGCGGGCCTCGCCGTTTATGCCGAGAATGACGCCCTTCATCGCGCCGGAGAAGTAGTCGCGGTTGCCGAAGTCGGTCGTTAAGGTTATGAGGTTCTTTTTGAGGTCCAATTCCCGCTCCTTTAGAAATTATTTAAGGGCCGGGCCCTTGTGTGCCCCGCCCATGCCGAGGTACTTGGCGTAGTCGAAGTCCGGACTGTTGTAATTATCGTGGCAGGTGTGGCACGCCGCTTCGTCGACTTTCTTTGGCATCTTCGCCTTGGACAGGACATGGGCCTCGCCGCTGCCGTGGCAGTCCTCGCAGCCGACGGACTCCATATCCGCGTGGCCGCGTTTGTAGCCGGAAATGTACCAATAACCGGTAACATGACAGGGCAGGCATTCAGGGTCGAACTGGTCGCCCTTGGGCATAAGAGAGGCGAATGCCTTTGCATGGCCCGTGGCGGACCAATTGGTATAGGCTTGGGCATGGCAGGGCTTGCAGGCTTTCGGGCCTACGAAAGCCCCTCCCGGCTGCGGGTCCGGCCTGTTGCTGGTGAAGCTCTTTTTATGCAGGTCCATCTGGTAGTTGGCGATGATTTTTTCGACAGCCGGATTGGCCGGGAGCGACTCGTCCAGAGGAATAACGGCGTATTTGTAATTTTTTACCTTGCTCCCGGCTTTACTGGTAACCTTGCCGTTGGCGCGGTTGAACCAAAGGTCGAGCCTGCCGATCTGCTTCCCTTTGTAAAAACCCTTAAAAACTAGCGTGTCGCCGGCCATGATGGGCTTGTCCAGCACATCTTCGCTATGGCCCTGGATTACCACATCCGCGCCGGGAAGGGTTTTTGCCAGCTTTACCACATCCGAAACCGCCTCATGCGCAAGGACTATGGTAAAGTCGGCCTTGCCCGCCAGTTTTTTCCTGTCGTCCTTGTACGCCTTTACGGGGTTGGATACTGTTACCCCCTCAAAGCTCTTGGGGAAGTCCTTGTACGGGAACTCGGAGTCCATCAGCCCGATCACGGCTACTTTCACCCCTGCGACATTCCTGACGGTATGCGGCTGGAAGGGACGGCTTCCGTCTTTATAGAAGAGGTTTGCCGCCAGAAGCGGGAAACCGGCGTTTGACGAAGCCGACTTTAAGAAACTGGTCCCGAGCGAGAGGTCGTACTCCCCAACCGCGGCGGCCATATACCCGGCCTCTTTCATGGCCGACATCAGGACGGCCGCCTTGTCGGTATAGAAGCTCTTCATGTCTTCAGGAAGGTTGAAATCCTCAAATATCGTATCCCCGATGTCGAGGACTATCGTCTTGTTGTTCAAATGTTTTTTTATGTACTGCGCCCGTGCGGACAGGCCGCCCAACTGTCCGTCGGTGCAGCCGCAGCGCCTCAGCATTCCGCGAGTGTCGCTCGAAAAGAATATTGTCAGGTCGGGCTCGTTGGCCGCAGATGCGGTGAGAGGAGCGGTGAGAGGCGCAACCAGGCAAATCAGCAGGGCAAACGCCCAAGTTTTAAGCCTGAACCTGTCCGATAATCTGGTTAATGTCTTCAATCTTGTTCTCCCCAAGATAATTCTTTATGCCGTCGGCTATATCGGCGGCGGCGGTCGGGTTGACAAAGTTTGCAGTACCCACGGCCACGGCGGTTGCCCCCGCCAGCATGAACTCTACTGCGTCGGAGGCGTCCATAATCCCGCCCATGCCGATTATCGGCAGGCCCACGGCGCGGTGCACCTGCCATATTATCCTTATAGCGACCGGCCTTATAGCCGGGCCGGACAGTCCGCCGGTTATATTTGCGAGCTTCGGCTTGCGGGTGCGTATGTCTATCGCCATCCCGAGCAGGGTATTGATAAGCGAGAGCGCGTCCACACCGGCCTCAGCGGCCTTCTCGGCAAACGGCACCACGCTCGTGACATTCGGCGAGAGCTTTGCTATAACCGGCTTGCCGGTTACCTGGCGGACGGCCTTCAATACCTCGTATGTCGAGTCCGGGTCTACCCCGAAGGCCATCCCGCCCTTTTTTACATTCGGGCAGGATATGTTCACTTCGAGCGCGTGGACCCCGTCGGCCCGGTCGAGCCTTGCGGCGACGGCCTCGTATTCCTCGACGGTGTTGCCGAATATGTTCGCGATAACTTTAATGTCATACTGGGCCAGAAAGGGCAGCTTCTTATTGATAAACTCGTCCACGCCGACATTCTGGAGCCCGATTGCGTTCAGCATCCCCGAAGGCGTCTCGCATATCCTCGGAGGCGGGTTGCCGGGGATAGGCTTCATCGAGAGCCCCTTGACGGTAATCCCTCCGAGCCTGCTTAAATCATAGAACTTGGCGTACTCTGCGCCGTAGCCGAAAGTGCCGGAGGCGGTGACTACCGGGTTCTTAAGCTTCAGCGGCCCGAGCGAGACCTCGGTGGAAGGCGTATGGTCTTTCTTTACCATAGCACCTCCTCGGAATCGAATACCGGGCCGTCCTCGCATACCTTCCTGTAAACCTGCGTCTCGTGCTCGCGGTCGAGCAACGGTATGACGCAGCCCAGGCAAGCGCCTATCCCGCAGGCCATGTGCGCTTCGAGCGAGGTGAAGCATTTTATATCGTTCATGTTGGCTATGGCCGCGACGCTCCTGAGCATCGGGGTCGGCCCGCAGGAAAATATAGCCCAGCCGCCGGTGCCGTCTTTTTTGTATTTATCGATATACTCTTCGAGAGAGTGCGTTATAAGGCCCTTCTTGTGGATGCTGCCGTCCTCGGTGCGGATATGGGTTTCGATGCCCAGCTCTTTGAACTGGTCGAGGCACATGACGGAATCTTTGTCCCGGCCCCCGATGAACACGACCGGGGTGATGTCCGGCCTCTCCTTGGCAATATGGTCCGTCAGGCAGAGCAGCGGGGCGACGCCTATGCCGCCTCCGACGATGAGCGCATGCTTCACCGTCTTGCCCACCTTGAACCCGTTGCCGAGCGGCCCGAGCGCGTCGAGCTGGTCGCCGGGTACGAGCTTGGACAGGATGCTGGTACCCCTGCCGGACTCGCGGTACAGGAACCTCAGCGAATCGGGCGAGGTTATCCTGTGTATGGAGAGCGGGCGGCGGAGCAGAGGGTCCGTCCCAAATGCCACCTTCAGCATAAAGAACTGGCCCGGCCCGGCGTGTTTTGCCAGCCCTTTAGCCTCTATCTCCATCTCGAAGAAGCCGGGGACGACCTTCTCGTTCGATTTGACCGTGGTCAGCATTATTCCTCGAAGAAAATTTCCGTTATCTCATAGTCTACAGTCCCGGCAGGGATCCGGACCGTTACGATATCGCCGACCCGGTGGGCGATGAGCGCCTTGCCGACCGGCGAAAGCACCGATATCTTGCCCTCCTTCAGGTCGGACTCGTCCGTGCCCACGAGGGTGTACCGCTTCTCTTCCTCGGAGTCCTGGTCTATCAGGATTACCGTGGCGCCGAAGACGACCTTCTCGTTGGACAGCCTGCTTGTATCAATGACCTCGGCGTGCGCCATCTTGCCCTGGATCTCCTGTATCCGGCCCTCGATGTGGCCCTGCCGCTCCTTCGCGGCATGGTACTCGGCGTTCTCCGACAGGTCTCCATGCGACCTCGCCTCGGCGATATCCTGTATGTTCCTGGGGCGCTCCACCTTCCTCAGGTTGTCGAGTTCATCGACGAGCTTATTGTACCCCTTCTTCGTCATCGGTATCTTTTCTGGCATCGTTTTAATTTAACTCCTTCAATAATTTAACTGCTATTATTTAAACCATCTCATTATATATTATGGTATTCCTGAATCGTCTTTACGCCGATATCGCTGTCCTTCAAAGCACGGATGGCCAGGGCCGCCGCGCGCGCGCCGTTCAGTGTGGTGAAGTACGGGACGGACTGGGTCAGTGTGGTGCGGCGGATAGATAGGGAATCCCTCTGGGACTCGGTGCCGAATACGGTGTTTATCACCATCGCTATATCGCCGTTTTTGAGGTGGTCTACAATGTGCGGCCTGCCCTCTTTTACCTTCTTGACCTTCTCCACCGTTATCCCGTTACCAGCGAGGAAAGACGCGGTCCCGACCGTGGCCTCGACGGCGAAGCCCATGTCCAGAAGCTCCTTGGTCACCCAGACGAGCTGGTCCGTCTTGTCCTGGTCCTTGACGCTGACGAAGACCTTGCCAGACTCCGGGAGCTTCTGGCCCGCCCCGGCCTGCGCCTTTGCAAAGGCCTTGCCGAAGCTGTCGTCTATGCCCATGACCTCGCCGGTGGACTTCATCTCCGGCCCGAGTATGGTATCTACTCCGGGGAACTTGCTAAACGGGAAGACCGCTTCCTTGACGGCAGTATAGTTTATCGTGACTTCTTTGGTATAGCCAAGTTGCTCCAGAGTCTTGCCCGCCATAACCCTTGCGGCCATTTTCGCAAGGGGCACGCCTATCGCCTTGCTGACGAAAGGCACAGTGCGGGAAGCCCTCGGGTTTACCTCAAGGACATAAATGTCCCCGTCCTTTACGGCGAACTGGACATTCATCAGGCCTATGACGCGCAGCTCGAGCGCCATAGCCTTGGTCTGGGCGGATATCTCCGCGACGACATCCTTGTCGAGCGAGTATGGCGGTATCGAGCAGGCCGAGTCTCCCGAATGGACGCCCGCTTCCTCGATATGCTCCATAATGCCTGAAACCACGACGAGCTTGCCGTCGGAGATTGCATCCACATCGACCTCGACTGCGTTCTCCAGATATTTGTCGATGAGTATCGGGTGCTCCGGGGAAACCTTGACCGCATGGACCATGTATCTGGCGAGGCTCTCCTTGTCGTAGCATATCTCCATCGCGCGGCCGCCCAGGACATAAGACGGGCGGACGACGACCGGGAAACCTATACGCTCGGCGACAATTTCCGCCTCCGGGGCGCTCCTGGCGGTGCCGTTCTCGGGCTGTTTCAGGCCCAGCTTGTCGAGAAGCTCCTTGAACCGCTCCCTGTCTTCGGCGCGGTCGATAGAGTCGGGCGATGTGCCGATTATCTTGACGCCAGCTTTTTCGAGCGGGACCGCGAGCTTCAGCGGAGTCTGGCCGCCGAACTGGACTATCACCCCGTCGGGGTTTTCGACCTCTATAATGCTAAGGACATCTTCGAGGGTAAGCGGCTCGAAATACAGCTTGTCCGAGGTGTCGTAGTCCGTGCTGACCGTCTCGGGGTTGCAGTTGACCATGATGGTCTCGAACCCGTCCTCCTTCAGTGCGAACGCCCCGTGGACGCAGCAGTAGTCGAACTCTATGCCCTGGCCGATACGGTTCGGGCCGCCTCCGAGTATTATAATCTTCTTTTTCTTGCTGGGGTTGGCCTCGCACTCCTGCTCGTAGGTCGAGTAGAGGTACGGGGTATATGCAACGAACTCGGCGCCGCAGGTATCGACGGTCTTGAAGACCGAGCGGATGCCCATATCCTTCCGGGCCGCGCGTACTTCGTCTTCCTTCATCAGCGCAAGAGTTGCAATCCGCCTGTCGGAGAAGCCGAGTTCTTTCGCCCGCTTCATCAGGGTGGGCGTCAAGCCGTGAATCGAGGAATCCTCAATCGAAGGCTCGAAGTCCACTATCTCCTTGAGGTTGTTCAGGAACCAGGGGTCAATCTTCGTGGCCTGATAGGCCTCGTCGATTGTCATGCCCTTGCGGAAGCCCTCGGCAAGGAGCCAGACGCGGTCCCAGGTCGGGGTGCGGACCATTGTCTTTATCGATTCGAGGTCCTCTTCCCTGCCCTCCAGTCCATATGAGCCTATTTCACGCGAGCGGAGCGCCTTCTGGAGCGACTCCTTGAAGGTGCGGCCGATGGCCATCGCCTCGCCGACGGACTTCATCTGGGTGGTAAGCGTCTGGTCGGCCTGCGGGAATTTTTCGAAGGCGAACCTCGGGAACTTGGTCACGACATAGTCTATCGTCGGCTCGAAAGACGCCGGGGTCTCGCGGGTGATGTCGTTTCTTATCTCGTCCAGTGTAAACCCGACGGCGAGCTTCGCCGCAATCTTTGCTATCGGG
>DASXVI010000204.1:0-1942 GCA_036504315.1 Nitrospirota bacterium | reverse complement strand
TTCATGTCATTCTGAGCGCAGCGAAGAATCCGCAGTCGAAACGGCGTCACCCCCGTGAAGACGGGGGTCCAGTGACTTTTTCCAGGGAAAGCCTCTGGGTTCCCGCCTTCGCGGGAACGACGGTTGGCTGCGCGGCAGGCGTGGACAAAAGGGAAGGGGAGCCGCGTTCATGTCATTCTGAGCGCAGCGAAGAATCCGCAGTCGAAACGGCGTCACCCCCGTGCAGACGGGGGTCCAGTGACTTTTTTTCTGGGAAGCCTCTGGGTTCCCGCCTTCGCGGGAACGACGGTTGGCTGCGCGGCAGGTGTGGACAAAAGGGGAGAGTGATAACGAGCGGAGGGTATGCCGCCAAAAGGGTGGAAACCGTGGAGTGTCGGGGCCAACTTGCCGCTTGAGTCTAAATGCGACTGTTTTCACCCGCTTGGGGGCATGCCCGAGCTAAAAAAGCTGATTCTTCGGCAAGCCTCAGAATGACAAATAAAAAGGGCCGACACGCGGGTCGGCCCCTACAATTTAATAATCCTAATCTTTCCCGCTTGCGGGCGAGGAAAGAGAGGATTAGCTCCTGTACTCCGCATTTATCTTCACATATTCATGCGATAAATCGGTCGTCAGGACGCTCGCGGAGGCTTTGCCCGCGCCGAGTTTGACGATAAGCTTGTATTCGGCCTTTTTCATTACGGCGGTAGCCTTCTTTTCGGCGGCCTCGCCCTGGCCCACCCCGCCCTTGACCATGCAAACCTCGTCGAAGTAAATCTCGGCCTTGTCCGGGTCCATCTCCGCGCCGGAATATCCCGCCGCGCAGATTATCCTGCCCCAGTTGGCGTCAGCCGCGAACATCGCCGTCTTTACCAGAGGCGAGTGCGCGATGGCCTTTGCCGCCTTCAGCGCGTCGGCCTCGGACTTTGCCCCGGCAACGATAACCTCGACGAGCTTTGTCGCCCCCTCGCCATCTTTCGCCACCATCCGGGCAAGCTTCGCCAGCACCGCTTCGAGCGTCTTTTCAAACTTGTCGTACTCCTTGCCCTCTGCGGCGACCGGGGCGTTGCCCGCCAAGCCGTTTGCCAGCATCAGTACGCAGTCGTTGGTCGATGTATCGCCGTCCACCGTGATGCGGTTGAAGGTCTTGACCACCGCCGCCTTCAAAGCGGCCTTCAAAGCCTTCGTCTCGACAGACGCGTCGGTCGCCACGAAGCTCAGCATCGTAGCCATGTTCGGGTGTATCATCCCGGAACCCTTCGCGATGCCGAGGATGGTAACCTCTTTGCCGCCGATGTTCTCCTTCACGCCGTAAATCTTCGGGAAGGTGTCGGTCGTCATTATGGCGCGCGCGGCGTCCTCCCAGCCGTTTTTCTTCAGGCTGCCGGGCAGTGCTACAATCCCCGCCTCTATCCTGTCGATAGGCATCGGTGCGCCGATAACGCCGGTGGAGGCGACGAAGACCTCCGAGGTGTTAATCCCCAGGCAGTCTGCCGCGACATCCGCCATAGTCAATGCGTCGGCCATCCCGCGCTCGCCGTTGCAGGCGTTGGCGTTGCCGGAGTTGGCGACTATCGCCCGCGCCCTGCCTTTCTTCGCCACAAGCTGGGACAACTGGACCGGGGCGGCCTTTACCTTGTTTGTCGTAAATACCGCGGCGGCGTTGGCCTTCTCCTCCGAGACGACCATCATAATATCCGGGCGGCCTGCCTTCTTTATGCCCGCGCCGACTGCACCGGCGACGAAACCCGCGACCTCGAACTTTTTAAGCTCTTTCATGGAAACATCCCCAGGGTAAGGAGACCCTCGGTCTCGTTAAATCCGTTCATTATGTTCATGTTCTGGACGGCCTGACCCGCCGCACCCTTCACGAGGTTGTCTATCGCTGAAACCACGACGACGCGCCCGGTGCGGTGGTCGAGCTTGAAGTTTATGTCGCAGAAATTCGAGCCGCGTACATTTG
>DASXVI010000203.1:0-2833 GCA_036504315.1 Nitrospirota bacterium | reverse complement strand
AAGGCGGGCGCGCTCGCCGAGAGGATAAGAAATTCCATAGAAGGGACGCCGGTCATTATCGGCAGGTCGAGGCCGGCGGTGCCCATAACCGTCAGCATAGGCATCGCAACCCTGCCCGGAAACATCACCCTGCCCGAGGATTTAGTGCGCCTCGCCGACAAGGCCCTCTATCAGGCCAAAGAAACCGGAAGAAACAAAGTCTGCATATACTGCTGAATTACTGGCTTGTCTTCACCACATCTATTTTGCCGTCCTCCGCCAGTCCGTCTACTGTCCCGCCGATTGAGCCCACTTTCTTCAGGTACGCGACGACTTCCGGCGTGATGACTTCGCCCGGCACGAGGATGGGTATACCCGGGGGGTAGACCGTCACGATTTCGGACGACAGCCTGCCGACCGACTCGTCGATTTCGACATACTGATGGTTCGAGAAAAACGCCTCGCGCGGCGTCAGCCCTGCGTTGTGCTTGAACACCGGCTGGGTGTCCTCCCACTGCGCGGCGGGGTTGTCTCCCTGCCTGTTCTCCGCCGCGATGACCTTCAGCGCGTCCAGCAGTGTCTCGATGTCCTCGCTCCTGTCTCCGATGCTCGCGATGACGAGCACATGGAACGGGTCGGCCATCTCTACCTGTATGTCGTATTTGGTGTTGAGCATCTGGGAGACGGCGTAGCCGGTCAGCCCCAGGCCGGACACGTTTATCGCAAGCTTCGTCTCGTCCAGGTCCCCCATCCCGCGCGCCAGCACATCCTCTTTCGTAAGGCATGAAAGCCCCGGCATGCTGTTTATTTCGGCCCTTGCCCGGCGGGCGAGTTCCAGCGTCTTGCCGAGGAGCTTTGCGCCCTCGGTCGCCATCTGCATCCGGGCCAAATCCAGCGAGGCCATCAGGATGTAGCTGGGGCTGGTGGTCTGGCATACCTTCAGCACGGCGGCGAGCGTCTCGACGTCCACCCTTCCGGCCTTCGCGTGCATCATCGATGCCTGGGTCATCCCGCCGATTATCTTGTGGGTGCTCTGCACGCACATGTCGGCGCCAGCGGCGAGAGCCGAGGAGGGGAGTTCCGGGTGGAAGCCCAGGTGCGGGCCGTGCGCCTCGTCCACGAGCACGGTCATGCCCTTTTCGTGCGCGAACGGGATAATCTTCTCGAGGTCGGCGCAGATGCCGTAGTAGTTGGGGCTGGTGATGTACAGCGTCTTTATCCACGGCTGCTGCTCGATGGAGGATTTGACGGTCTCGAAGCTGACGTTCATCGTCATCATCAGCTCCGGCTCCAGCAGCGGGTTCATGAAGTGCGGCGTGGCTCCGGCGAGTATTACGCCCGCCAGCACGGACTTGTGGCAGTTGCGCGCCATCAGGATGCCGGACCCCGGCCCGCACGCGGTCATAACCATCGCATGGTTGCCGCCCGTAGTGCCGTTCACGAGGAAGAAGGAGCGGTCGGCCCCGTATGCCTTTGCCGCGAGCTCCTGCGCCTCCTTGATTACGCCCTTGGGCTTCTGGAGGGAGTCCACCTCATCGAGCGTGGTCAGGTCTATCGAGAATATGTTCGGGCCGACATACTTGACGAAGCGGGTGGCGATACCCTTGCCGTCCTTGTGGCCCGGCGTGTGGAAGGATACCTTCTTCGCCTCCGCGAGCTGTATCATTGCATCAAACAGGGGAGTCTTGTACTGGGATGGGTCGATTGGCATTTCTTGTTATTATTTCTTTCCGCCGGGTAGTTCGGCCATGACCGCGTCCCGCACCTTTTCGGCGAGCGCGACCGCTTCTTTGGCTTCGGCAAGCGATAATTCGGGGATGTCGCCGGGGTAGCGGATATCAACGCCATAGTCAGTCAGTACATTTATGTCGTAAAGTGACTCTGACAAGGCTTTGTTGGTAAGCGCGACTAAATCGAGAAGTTTTCCCAAATCGTGCGTCTTGGGAAAATCTGTTTGGTTCCAGACAAGAAATGCTTTTAGGTATTTTTCCGCCGCCTGCTGGGAGTGAAAGCCTATTGCCGCGGCAAAACAACCCGGCCCAAGAAGAAGGTTTGCGGCCCCGAGGTCCTCTTCCGCCTTATGGACCCATTGCGCGACCTGATCTTTCCTGATTTCTTCAGGCGGCCTCATAGATTACCCTCCCATACTTGTTCGCCGGATAAGCCAAGCCGCCGATGACCCCTTTGCTTTCTTCGAAGCGTTCCGTTGCCATAATAATAATATCAAAAGGATAGCCAAGCCCGCGAAGCGCATTACGAATTCTAAGCCTTTGCGCACGGACATCCACCGGCTCATCCTCAAGCACGAGCAGGTCTATGTCGCTGTCCTTGTCCATCGTGCCGGTCGCGGCCGAGCCGAAAAGTATAATCTTTTCCGGGCTGGCGATGTTCAGGATGCGGGTTATAATTTCGTTCTGTACTGCTTCGTCTATACCCATAATGGCCTCATCAATTAATCCAAATTTGGCTCAAATAATACACTCGCTATTCTTAGAATTCAAGGAATTATGCTTTGGTTAAAACATCTTTATTCGGGCCGACATACTTGATAAGGCGGGTCGCGATACCCTTGCCGTCCTTGTGGCCCGGCGTGTGGAAGGATACCTTTTTCGCCTCCGCGAGGCTTATCATCGCGTCAAACAGCGGCGTTTTATATTGGGTGGGGTCAACCATTTATTTTATCCTTTATCTCGGATCATTTCTAAAATTTGTAGTCCATTATTATCCTGCGATTGTTCTCCATCTAAATAACCAGTGCTTGCTATGGAGAAAATTGATTTTGTAGTCTCTAATATAATGGCATCTTTAATTGCCTTATTATCAGCTGATTCTATAAATGTTCTAAAAGTTACAA
>DASXVI010000202.1:0-2684 GCA_036504315.1 Nitrospirota bacterium | reverse complement strand
GCTCCCCCTTTTTTGTCCGCATAACCATCTGCTCCCTATCAATAAAGATTTCAACCCCCTGTTTTCCGTTCAGGAGTTATAATTATCAAAAGGGATTGAAATGGAAAAATTTAGGGTTTTCTACGACGGCTCGTGCTATCTCTGCTCGACCGAGATGGGGCATTACAGGCGGATGGACAAGGCGGGGCAGATTGAATTCATAGATGTCGCCGCGACCGGCTTCAGGCCGGAGGAGTACGGCAGGACACTCGACGAGTTCATGGGGGCGATGCATGTAATGGACGCGGAAGGCCGGTTCCATGCGGGAGTAGATGCGTTCCCGCTCATCTGGAGGGCTGTAGCGCCATACAGCAGGCTATACGCCGCAATGGCGGGCCTTATTTCGACGCCGGGCACAGGACAGCTTGCAAGGCTCGGCTACAAGGCATTTGCAAAACTGCGGCTGTACCTGCCGAAGCGGAAGGGCGAGTGCCCGGACGGAATTTGCGCGCTCAGGCGGTAGCACAAAAAAGCCCCGCAAAAGCGGGGCTTTTTAAATCTATACAGGGGTCAGGCGACCTGCTGAAGGATCCGGTCTTTGTGCTCCTCAAGAAAATGCTTAAGTGCGACGGCGGCGTTATGTTCGCTGTCTCCCGTGCTGTGCAGGATTGTTACGGTATCCTTCATTGCCCATTTAATAAGCTGGGCTACCTGCTCGTATTTGTCCTCAAGCTCCTCAAAGTACCCGGACTCAAAGGAAACCCAGCGTTCCGGCTTGCCGGAGAACCAGGCGTACTGGCCCTCGCTCGGGGCAAGGTCCCGCAGCCAGGAGTCCACCTTAGCGTCGTCGCGGCTTATTCCGAGCGGCCAGTCCCTTTCCGCAAGCACCCTGTAACCGTCCCTATCGGACGGGGCTTGGTTGATATGTTTGACTTGGATCTTCATGGCCATCCTCCTACTGATACTAATTATTATATCACATGGCAATCCATGCCAATTAGTCAGCCTACTTGTTTAATCGGCAGGGTCGGAAAAGGCTTTAATATTATAAAATAAAAAAGGCCGGCAAAAGCCGGCCCTGGGTTGGCGATTCTATAATTAGCAGAACAATATAAGCAGCTTGCAGAAGAACCACGCCATTACTGCGCAGGCGGGCAGGGTCACAAACCAGGCAACGACGATGTTCCCGCCGACTCCCCACTTGACTGCCGAGAACCGCTTGGACGCGCCCACGCCCATTATAGTAGAGGATATGACATGGGTGGTAGAGAGCGGCAGGCCGAGCCTGGAAGCGGTCTCGATAATCGTGGCGGCGGCGGTTTCGGCGGCGAAGCCGTGGACGGGTTTCAGGCTGGCCAGCTTCATGCCCAGCGTCCTGATAATCCTCCACCCGCCGCCAGCCGTGCCAGCTGCCATCGCGATGCCGCATATTATTATTACCCAGAAGGGCACAACAAAACTGCTCAGGTGTCCGGTAGCGACGAGCGCCATCGTGATTATGCCCATCGTCTTCTGGGCATCGTTGCCGCCGTGCGAGAAGGCCATGAACGCGGCCGAGGCTATCTGCCATTTCTTGAAACGGTTGGTGACTACAAAAGGCGGAGTGTCCTTCAGCAGCCGCATCATCAGGCCCATCAACAGAAGCCCGGCCGCAAAGCCTATGATGGGCGAGAAAACAAGGCCGAATAGTATCTTCTCAATCCCGGCCCACTTCAGGACGCCGATGCCGCCCGCCGTGGCAACACCCGCGCCGATAATGGAAGCTATCAAGGCGTGCGAAGAAGAAGTCGGGAGCGCGAGATACCAGGTGAGGATATTCCATATGATAGCGGCAATAAGCGCCGCAATTATCGTATTGTTGTTTATAGCTGAGGTTTCGACGATGCCCGAGCCGATGGTTTTGGCGACGGCCGTGCCGGTAAGAGCGCCAACCATGTTCAGGACGGCGGCCATAAGGATGGCCTGCCTGGGCGTGAGCACACGGGTGGAAACAGAAGTGGCGATCGCGTTCGCGGCGTCGTGAAAACCGTTCATGAAGTCGAACCCGATAGCGAGAATTACTATGGCAATCAGGGCTATCTGGACATCATGCATTCTTCAAGACCACGCTTTCAAGGATATTGGCGACATCCTCGCAGGCATCCGTCGTGTCTTCGAGTTTCTCGTATATCTCTTTCCACTTTATCAGCTCGATAGGGTTGGTCTCCTCGTCGAACAGCCTGCCTATCGCGGTCCGAGTTATGCGGTCGGCCTCGTTCTCCAACCTGTTTATCTCTATGCAGTGCTCAAGGACATGGCTCAGGTTCTTGAGGTTAGAGACGCCCTTTGTGATAACTTCGGTCATGCGAAGGATAATAACGGCGAGCTTCTTTGTGTCGTCCGTGGCGGCGGCAATCTTGTATATCATCAGCTTGTCGGTTACGGCCTCAATCAGGTCGAGTATATCGTCCATCTTGCTGGTAAGGCTGTAAATATCCTCGCGCTCAAGAGGCGTGATGAAGGTCGTGTTGAGCGTCCTGATTATCTCGTGGGTAATTTTGTCACCCTCGTGCTCGACATCGAATATTTCTTTGGACTTGGCTGAGTCGGGGTAATTTTCCATCATCTCGTGGAATATCTGGGCGGCCTTCAAAATATTGGCGGCCTGGTCCTCGAATAGCGTGAAGAACTTCTCGTCTTTGGGCATAAAGCTGAATTTCATGGTT
>DASXVI010000201.1:0-4109 GCA_036504315.1 Nitrospirota bacterium | reverse complement strand
CGCCCTCTTCCGCTTCTGGCTGTTCCTGGTTCTGGCTGGCGGCGTCGCGGGCTTTTTTGAAGGCGATCATCTTCATCCGCTCTTCTTTTTCCATCCGCGCCATCCGGGCCTGCCTCTCCTGCACCGTCTCGACCGGCAGCGCCTCGACTTCTACGCCTTTAAAGGATGACAGCTGGACCTTCGTCTGGCCCTTCCTGCCCTTCCTTGACGACTGGCCCTGCCTGCCGCCCTGTTTGCCTGCCTGTTCCAGTTCGAAAACCTGCTCGCCGCCGCCCTGGATGCCGAGCTTCTGCTCAAGACGCGCTATCTGCTTCTGCATACGGGTCAAAGACTCGTACAGCGGGTCCGGCATGTGGACATGGTCGAGCATCTCGCTCTCGATGGCCTTCTGGCCGTGCTGCTTTACGACCCTGCCTGGCACACCGACGACAGTCGAGTGCGCCGGGACGCTCTTGAGGACGACCGCGTTCGCTCCGACCTTGACATTGTCGCCTATGGTGATGCCGCCAAGTATCTTTGCGCCCGCTCCGATGACGACATGGCTGCCGAGTGTCGGGTGGCGCTTTCCGCGCTCCTTGCCGGTGCCGCCGAGGGTCACGCCCTGGAACAGGACGACATGCTCGCCAATCTCGGAGGTCTCTCCGATTACGACGCCCATGCCGTGGTCTATAAAGAAATGCCCGCCAATCTGCGCGCCGGGGTGTATCTCAATACCGGTCAAAAACCTTGCTGTCTGCGATATAAGCCTTGCAAAAAAGGGCATGCCCAGCCTGTGGATCCGGTGGGCCAGCCTGTACGCCAGTATCGCGTGAAAACCGGAATAAGTGAAGATGACCGCAAGCTTGCTCGTGGCGGCCGGGTCCATCTCCAGCACCGCCCTGAAATCCGACTTTATCATTTTGAACATCTGTTTAACCCTTTATTCGTTTGACCCGGCGAGCGAGCAGACCGCGTATGACGCAATCCCTTCGCCGCGGCCCTCAGGGCCCAAACCTTCCGTCGTGGTCGCCTTTACGTTTACCCTGTCTACGGGAACACCGAGGTCGTCCGCGAGGTTCTGCCTCATGGCGGGAATATAAGGCGAAAGTTTGGGTTTCTGGGCCACAATTACCGAGTCGACGTTGATTATTGAAAAACCTTTCTCCGTTATTTTTCCGACGACTTCACGGACCAGCGCGCGGCTTGAGGCGCCTTTGTACGCAGGGTCCGAGTCAGGGAAGTGCACGCCGATATCTCCCAGGCCTGCAGCGCCCAGGAGTGCATCCGCGACGGCATGCAGCAGTACGTCCGCGTCGGAATGGCCTAAGAGGCCGAGCTCATAGGGGACTTCTACGCCGCCTAAAATGAGCTTCCTGTCCTCCACCAGCCTGTGGACGTCATAACCTATCCCTGACCTTGACAATTCTTTTATACCGTCTTTCCTGATGCCTTGCCGTGCAAGGCGTCATGGCCGCCGCGTGCGAGTCCGGCTTCGCCATGACGATTTTCCTTTGACTCTTTCCGCAGGAGCGCTTCGGCAAGGACCATGTCCTCGGGCGTCGTTATCTTGATGTTCGCATAAGAGCCGACGACAACCTTTACCGAGCCCCCGCACCTCTCGACCAGCGAAGATTCGTCCGTACCGTAGAACCCGTCCGCATAGGCCCGCGCAAAGGCGTCCTTAAGGACATCGAACCTGAATGCCTGCGGGGTCTGCACCTGATAGCAGCGCCTCCTGTCGAGGGTTTTGCAGACTACGCGATCTGCTGACACTTCCTTTATTGTGTCCTTCGCAGGGACGGCGAGTATCGCGCCGTCGTAGTCTTTCAGGGCAGTCAGAAGCTGGCGGATGCACTCCTCGCTCACGAACGGACGCACGCCGTCGTGTACCATCACGAAGTCCGTATCCGGCTCGACGGCCTTCAGGCCGTTGTAGACGGAGTCCTGCCTCTGGGAGCCGCCGGGCACAACCCTCTTGACCTTCCTGAGGGACTGGCTCTCGACGCATTGCTCCAGGCAGTTTTCCATCTCGTCTACCGGGACTATGGGAATAATCTCGCTTACCTCCGGCGCTTCCTCAAAGCACCTCAAGGTATGCGCGAGTATCGGCTTCCCGCCGAGAAGCAGAAACTGCTTCTTCGTGCCGTTTCCCATCCTCGTCCCGGAACCTGCGGCCGGTACAAGTACCGTCAGCTTCAACCTGCTCTCCTTTCGCCGGTCAAGCGGAGTCCAGCCGGTCAGCCCGCGCTGACGGTCTGGAACTCTTCCTTCTCGGACTCTTCCTTAAGCCTTGTGAATATCATCCTGCCCGCGGTGGTCTGGAGCACCGAGGTCACCGACACATCCACATTCTTGCCTATGTGCTTCCTTCCGTTCTCCACGACTATCATGGTCCCGTCGTCCAGATAGCCGACACCCTGGCCGAACTCCTTGCCTTCCTTCAGCACGAACACGCGCATCTGCTCGCCCGGAAGCACTACAGGCTTGACGGCGTTGGAAAGTTCGTTGATGTTCAGGACGCTCACGCCCTGAAGCTCGGCCACTTTGTTGAGGTTGAAATCGTTGGTTATAACCTTGGCGTTCTTCACCTTCGCAAGCGCGACAAGCTTCGAGTCCACTTCCTTTATCTTCGGGAAGTCGTCCTCGATGATCCTGACATCGAGACCGGCAATCTTCTGGACCCTGTGCAGGATATCGAGCCCCCTCCTGCCGCGCGCGCGCTTTAGCGGGTCGGAGGAGTCGGCGATATGCTGGAGCTCATGCAGTATGAACTGCGGTATCACGAACACGCCCTCGACGAAACCGGTCTCGCAGATGTCCGCAATCCTGCCGTCTATGATGACGCTCGTGTCCAGTATCTTGATGTCGTTTGCCTCCTGGGTATTCCTGAAAGCGCTTATCGTGCGTTTGATGTCGAACTCGTTGCCCTTCCTCGCCCCGAACACCAGGCCGAAATAGCCCAGCACAGAGTAAATCGAGAAGGTCACAAGCCCGTATACCTCGTCGGAAATCGGCAGCCCTTTCACCGGGAGGGATACCAGCGAGGCAAGCAGTATGCCGGCGGCAAGGCCTATAATCGCCCCGGACAGCGCGCGCACCGGGGTCCTCCTTACGCCCATCTCTAACAGTATCGCAAACAGGCCGACGCCTAACCCTATAGCGAAACCGACCCAGCCGCGGTCGGCAAACTCGGAAGTTCCGGAAAACAGCAAGTTGCCCGTCACCGCGGCCACGACGACGAATACAACCCTTATGATGGATATCATTGCAATACCTCCAATATCAGCCCGGGGAAAAACCCGGGGCCATCAGTCTGCCGGGCTTATCGGCATCCAGAGCACATTGCCCTGGCGGTTTATCAGGAGCAGTATGGACTCACCTTTTTTCAGCCCGGAAACCATCTCGTTATAAGCCTTTACATTCTTTACCTGTTTCTTGTTGATCGACAGGATAACATCCCCGCGCGCAAGGCCGGACTCGTCTGCGGAACTGCCCTGACGCACATTCGTGACCACCACTCCGGCGGTATCCCTGCCGATTTTCAGCTTGTCGGCAAGCTCCGGGGTAATGTCCTGCACCTGCACGCCGGTAAGGGCGGATTCGGTCGCGGGCTCTTCGGTCCCCATGGCGCCGGCCTGCGCTTCCTTCGGAAGCTCGCCGATAACAACTTCGAGAGGCACCTTCTTGTTGTCCCTTACGACCTCTACGCTCATCTTCTTTCCAACCGGGCTCGATGCCGCAAGGTTCCTCAGGTGGCCGGAATCCGTGACTTTACTGCCGCCGAAGGCCACGATAATGTCGCCCCTCTTGAAACCCGCCTTCTCCGCCGGGCTGCCCTTTACCACCTCACCCACCAGCGCGCCCTCGTTCTGCGATACGCCGAACTGCTTTGCGAGCTGCGGGGTCAAATCCTGCACCGAGACGCCCATCCAGCCGCGCACGACCTTGCCGGTCTTCATCAGGCTGTCCATCACAAGCCTTACCATCTTGGACGGGACGGCGAAGCCTATGCCCTGCGAGCCGCCAGTGCGCGAGAATATCGCGGTATTTATGCCTACCAGCTCGCCCTTCATGTTCACGAGCGCGCCGCCGGAGTTGCCGGGGTTAATCGCCGCGTCAGTCTGGATAAA
>DASXVI010000200.1:0-3094 GCA_036504315.1 Nitrospirota bacterium | reverse complement strand
GGCGTTTCTTGCGGCTGCAATTGTGCTGGCCATCTCGCCGCTTTCTCCGTGCAAGGCTCAGGCCTGCGTAGGAAAGTCGCTTGTGATAGGCAGTCTCAACTCGCCGAATTTATCCGTGATGGCGGACATGCTCTGTACGCTCATAACGGAGAGGACCGGGACTACGGTCGTGATAAAAGGCTTCGACGACTATGCCTCGCTTTCCGAGGCGGTAAAGAAGGGCGAAGTTGACATAATGGTGGACTTCACCGGCAGGGCTTACACCGAAGTCCTCGGCATGGCCCCGAATACCGACGCGGCAAAGGTCTTTGCAAGTGTGAAGGATATCTATCAGCGCGAGAAGAACCTTGTCTGGCTCGAACCGCTTGGATTTTCCGACCAGAGCGCTATATCCGCGAAGGGCGGACAGACCCCGGCTATTGCCGTCCCGGTAGTCAGGAAGGACACCCTGAACAAGTTCCCCGCGCTCCCGAGGGTAATTAACAAGCTCGCGGGCAGGATAGACAACGGACTCGTAGCGAAGCTTGCGGCCGAGAGCAAGGGCGGCCAGGGCAAGAAGGTCGTGCGCAAATATTTGAAGGACAACAGGCTTATCTAAGCACACGCAAGGGGCAGGCAACATGAAGAGAAGAGAATTTATAAAGGCCGCGGCCATTGTCGGCGCGGGTGTCGTGGTTGCGCCCGGGATTGCAAGGGATGCGTTTGCCGGGCCCGACGGGCCGCTGGTCATACAGGCGAGCGGCAAGGACCCCGCAAAGATAACCCGCGAGGCTGTGAACGCGCTCGGTGGGATGAAGGCCTTTGTAAAGAAAGGCGAGACCGTCGTCGTCAAGCCGAACATAGGCTGGGACAGGAATGTCGAGCAGGCCGCGAACACCCACCCTGCGGTAGTGGCCGCGGTGGTGAAGATGTGCCTTGAGGCAGGCGCGGCAAAGGTCAAGGTTTTCGACCGAACCTGCAACGATGCGCGCCGCTGCTACACCAACAGCGGCATCGCGGCGGCTTTGGAGGCGATAAAGGACCCGAGGGTCGAGGTTACATACATCGACGAGCGCAAATACAAGGATATGCCGATTACAGGCGGGAAGACGCTTTCCCACTGGCCGGTTTACGAGGAAGTATTAAGCGCGGACAAGTTCATAAACTTGCCGATAGCAAAGCACCATTCGGCTGCGGTGCTAACAATGGGCATGAAGAATGTGATGGGCGTAATCGGCGGGAACCGTGCGCAGCTTCACAAGGGCATCCACGAGACGCTGACCGACCTCAACAGGATAGTCAAGTCGCACCTGACGGTTGTTGACGCGACGCGCATACTTGTCGCCAACGGCCCGCAGGGCGGCAGGCTCGAAGATGTCCGTGTAATGGACACCGTCATAGCGAGCGCGGATGTAGTCGCGGCGGACAGCGTTGCTGCCACGTTATTCGGCAAAACTCCGAAAGAGGTCCGCTACCTCCAGTTCGCGCACGACGCGGGCCTTGGCATATGCGATGTCGGCAGGATGAAGATAAAAAAGATCACGGTTTAAAGCAGGACCAAGAAAGTTAAGCCCTATGCGTATTCTAAGAAGGTTATCCCAGGCCGCCGTATTCCTTGTGTTCCTGTTCTTGTTCCTGAACACGGAATATAAAGACAACGACACCTTGAAATATGCTGTAAACGTGTTCCTGAGGCTGGACCCGCTCGTCGCGGGCGCGGCTGTCCTCGCAGGCCGGGCTCTGATATCGCTTGTCTGGCCCGCGCTCGCAGTCGTCGCGATGACCCTGATATTCGGCAGGTTCTTCTGCGGCTGGTTCTGCCCGATGGGCGCGGTGCTCGACGCCGCGGACGCGACGGTGTTCCGCAAGCTCAGGCGGAAGGCCGCCGTCCCGCACTCTTCCAGCAGGTACAAATATTTTGTACTGGCATTCCTTGCGGCGGCCTCTCTATTTACGCTACAGTTCGTGTTCCTGTTCGACCCGATAAGCATACTCATACGCTCGCTTACCGTCGCGGTTAACCCGGCAGCCAACCTCACCGCCAACTCTCTGTTCGGCGAGCTGTACAAGGCAGGGCCGGTTTCAAAGATATCGGAGCCGGTCTACGGCTTCCTGAAGGACCACTTCCTCTCGTTCACCCAGCCCAGCTATTTCGCCTCGGGCATGGTAGGCGCGATATTCTTCGGGATAATCGGGCTTGAATATTTTCAGAGGCGTTTCTGGTGCAGGAACCTCTGTCCGCTCGGCGCGATGTTAGGACTGATGGGCCGCTTCGGCATAACCCGCAGGCGGGTTGTGGAGGCCGACTGCATCCAGTGCGGCAAGTGCGCGCGCGGATGCCGGATGGGCGCGATAGAGGAAGACTTCTCTACCACAAAAAACGCGGAATGCATCGAGTGCATGGACTGCAGCGCAATCTGCCCGGAGAGGGCGGTGCGCTTCTCCGGAGGCCCGTCCCCAAAGGGCGCGCCGCTTGATATCACGCGCAGGGGAGTCATCACCTCCATCGCCCTCGGCGCTGTCGTCGCGCCGGTGTTCGGTTCCGAGGGTTATTTGAAGGCCCCCAACCAGAAGCTGATAAGGCCTCCCGGCGCGTTGCCGGAGGACGAGTTTCTCGCCCGCTGCACGAGGTGCGGCGAGTGCATGAAGGTCTGCATCGCCAACGGCCTCCAGCCGTCTCTCTTCGAGGCCGGACTGCCGGGGCTATGGAGCCCGGTGCTGAAACCGAGGATGGGATACTGCGAATACAACTGCACATTGTGCGGACAGGTCTGCCCGACAGGCGCGATAAAGAGGCTTCCGGTGGAGGAGAAGAAGAAGGTCAAGCTTGGGCTGGCCGAGATAGACAGGAACCACTGCCTTCCCTGGAAGGGCGACTCCGACTGCCTGGTCTGCGAGGAGCATTGCCCCACCGCGGACAAGGCTATCAAGCTCCGCGAAGAGCCTGCGGGCTCGCTCTCAGGCGGCAAGGTTTTCAAGAAGCCTTATATCGACGAGAACCTTTGCGTAGGCTGCGGGATATGCGAGACAAAATGTCCGCTTACCGACCGCGCTGCAATAAATATAACGAGCCGGGGCGAGTCCCGTGCCGAAGGCAATCTTTTTAAGGAGGGCT
>DASXVI010000199.1:0-4323 GCA_036504315.1 Nitrospirota bacterium | reverse complement strand
TGGTGTCGCATGTTCGAGTCATGCTGGGGGCACCAAATAATCGAGGGGTTAGCTTATCGAAGCTAACCCCTTTTTAATACATTCAACGACTGTTATATGCCTTTCGTCGATAAAGTCTTGAGTCCTCCTTCCATGCCCGCGTATTATGCATGACAGCAGCTTTATGAAACATTAGTTTACAACTGTATACTTCAGGAGGGTCTGTCATGACAAAAATTGAGGGAAAGTGCAGAGAGGTTTTGGATAAGGCTGAATGGGTCGCCATTGCGACAGCCGGTCCGGACGGGCCGCATCTTGCGGCGACATGGGGAGACTACATAAGGGTCCTTGGCATTAAGGACGATGTAATACTCATACCAGTATCAGGGTACCGCAGGACTGAGAAGAACCTCGCGAATGACAACAGGATAGAACTCCTGTGCGGCACACGTCTGGTCCAGGGGGCTCGTGGTTCCGGAAAAGGCTGCAGGATAAGAGGTACGGCACAGGTGCATACATCGGGAGAACTTGCCGAGGCGGCGAAGAAACAATTCACCTGGGCCCGGGGCGTTATGGTGGTAAATGTCGAGGATGTGAGAGAACAGCTGTAAGACCTGAAACCGGGAGCCCGCGCCAAACCTGGTGTCGCATGTTCGAGTCATGCTGGGGGCACCAGAAATCAAGGGGGTTAGCTTTTCAAAAGCTAACCCCTTTTTGCCTGAACTCCTACTCTATTACCTCCTTCCCGGTATTTGACGCAAGGGTTTACGGGTGTTACGATAATAATAATCAGATTGATTATAAACACCTGCCAGATCAGGAGGTTAAAGATGAAAGCGCAGAAGAAGCAGGCGTTCGAAATGGACATGGATACCATGATGGCGGAGTACAAGAGGCTCGCGGCCCCGAGTGCTCCACATAAGATGCTTGCCCGGCTGGAAGGCTCTTGGATAACCAGGACCAGAGGATTTGCGGAACCTAGCAAGCCCCCGGTGGAAAGCACGGGCACTTGCGAGCAGAAGATGATACTCGGCGAGCATTACCTCCAGCAGGAGTATACGGGCGACATGATGGGGGAAACGTTCACAGGCATAAACATCATCGGCTACGACAACCACGCGAAGAGGTACGTGTCCACTTGGATAGACTCGATGAGCACCGCCATTTATTACTTCAGGGGGACGGCCAGCGCCGACGGCAAGACAATCACACAGGAATGCAGCTATGACGACCCGCTGAGGGGCTCCTTGCTCTGGCGAAGCGTGACCAGGATAGTTGACGACGATACTATGGAGTATGAGATGTACATCACCCCGAAGGGTGGCAAGGAAGTGAAGGAGATGGAAATGACGGTCACCCGAAAGCGATGACAAAGCCCATCAACAACTTGTTTTTCGTCTTGGTGTCGCATGTTCGAGTCATGCTGGGGGCACCAAAAATGACAAGGCCGGCCGCAGGTTTTTCCTGCGGCCTTTTTTGATTTAAAATACCTTCGAGAAGCACACACTGAGCCTCAGATACGGTTCCTATGCAGCTTTCAGGTCCATTGGTTCTCCGCAGCATTTCGCATCGAGTTCGCATTCGACCCCGCACGTTTCAGTTGAGCAGCTTTTTGTTACCGTCAGCTCAATATGACAGTCTTCGCAGTGGCATACCAGGACATCTCCCTCTTTTACCTTCATGGTCCACCTCACTTTTTTTAAAAATATAGCAGGTATTGAGGGGGTGTCAATCAGGCTTCGGAGTTCGCCTTCGGGTTTTCCTTATTCCGCAAATTATTATATACTGTCTATGGATATCCGAATAAAATTAATTATTTACTCCTGCCTTGGCTTGAAAATTTTATTAGAAGGGATAAAGGTAATGCAAAGCGGCGAATATCCTGAAAAGGAATTATTAAGCTCCTCGTTCGACAACCTTCCCGCCCATGTTGCAATCCTCGACGATACCGGGACGATAATTGCTGTAAATAAGGCATGGCGGAAGTTCGCCGACGAAAACGGCCTTAATGACCCGGATTATTGGGTCGGGAAGAGTTATATCGCCGTATGCGAAAAGGCCGCAAGGGAAGGCAACGAAGGAGGCAGGAGGGCTGCTGACGGCATCAGGGAAATTATTACCGGGGCAAGTGAAGAATTTTTTATGGACTATACCTGCCACTCCGAGGAAGAGAACAGGTGGTTCCAGGCCAAGGTCCGCAAAGCTCCCGGTATTGTCATCGTTGCGCATGAGAACATAACCGCAGTCGTGTCGTCGGAGGCCGTCATAGAAGGTAAGACACAGAAGGAGATCTACGAGAAGGAGTGCGAGTTGGCCCGGAAGGAGTCCCTAATTGCGGAAAAGGAATTTGCATTAGGCGAAAGCGAAGAAAAATTTAGCCGGCTCGTGGAGGATTCGCTTGCGGGGACATATATACTTCAGGGCGAGCGGCTGATATATGTAAACGAAAGCCTTGCACGGATATCCGGTTACACCAAGAAGGAGTTGCTGTCAATGCAAAGCCTTGTAGAGCTTATCCATCCCGAGGATATCGGTACCCTGAAAGCCAAGGTCCAGGAGATGATCGAAGGCAAGGTCAAAAATTATTATAAAGAATTCAGGATATACAGGAAGGACGGCTCAATTATCAACCTCGAAGATATCTGCTGGATGACTGAATACGACTCGAAGCCTGCAATAGCAGGAACTGTTGTAGATATTACCGAGAGAAAAAATGCGGAAGAAGAGAGGTCGGCTGTCTTCAGCATGCTGACCCATGACATAAAAAGCCCTTTAACGGTTATCCTTGGATATTGCGATATCCTGGAAACGACGTTGAATAATGAGAACGACCTGGAGATGCTGCAGAGCATAAAGAAATCGTGCGGGAAGATTCAAAAATTAATCTCTGACATTCTCGAACTGCCGAAGCTGAAGGCCGGTACGCCGCTGAACACAGAACCTGTGTCCGTTGCCGAATTACTCAGGCAGATAATTACCGAGAACGAACAGGCAATAAAACAGATGAGCCTGAGCATCAATTTTGAAATACCCGAAAACCTGCCGGAGGTGAAAGCCGACAAGCGCAAGATTGCCAGAGCGCTTGAAAACCTGCTCTTAAATGCCATAAAATACAATAAAAACGGCGGCAGTGTGCAGGTACGGGCGGGCCTTGACTCAAACGGCGAGAACCTGTTTGTAGAGGTGGCCGATACCGGCCTTGGTATACCGCAGGAAGACCTGGGCCATATATTTGAGAGATTTTACAGGGGAAAAGAAATAAGGAAGCGTCCGGGGACCGGGCTTGGGCTGGCGGTTGTCAAGGCTATTGCGGACGCGCATGGCGGCAGGGTCGAGGTCGATAGCGTACTGGACAAGGGCAGCACATTCAGGATTTTTATTCCAATAAACATAGCGGATACACGGATGGCCGCCTGATGGGTCTCTTTTATTTCATCTTAAGCGACGGTTTCTCTATCAGATGCCAGGACAGCAGGGCGATGACAAGCGTCATGGAGAAGGCAATTGCGAAGAACGACGAGTTGGTGAGCCGGTTTGGCCAATAATACAGGATCGTCTGCTGGACCGGGAAGGCGAAGATATACATGCCGTACGAAAAGTCGCCGTACCTGCCAAAATTGTTCAAAGGGATTTTGGAGTACGCAAAATACAGGACAGAATAGGTAAGGAATGGATAACCCGCCGAATGCCAATAAGCCGTCCTCTGTAGTATAAATACCAGAAGAAGCGTTGCCATAAAAAAGTACTTGTCCATTGGGACCGTTTCCCTGTATAGGTAGAAGAGCGAGCCCGCCAGAAAATATATCAGGCATCCCGTGGACTGGTTAAGGTTTATCGACCAGACCTTTACTTGAGCAACATCCGGTCTTTCAAAGTAAACCAGATCCACGCTCAATAGCAGGACGAGCAGAATGATTATAGCGGGCCCGATACGGGATACATCCATAAAGCAAAGTACGGCAATTAACAAATAGGCAATGAACTCTACCTTGAGAGTCCAAAGAGAGCCGTTCAACATGTTGGGGATATGGTTGGTCTGAAAAGCGGCCGGCAGATGACGGCTTGAAAGAAAGTTATGCAGGTAGTCAGAAATACTCAGGTTGGAAGCCAGCGGCCCGATTATCAAGATGCAGAACAAGACCGATACAGTAAAGGCCGGCGCAATTCTGAGAAATCGGTTTTTTAAGTATATAATTACATTGGGACTTGTCAGCCGGCTTCTTATAATGAGGAACCCGCTTGTTATGAAGAATATATCTATGCCGATATCCGAGCCCTTGAATAAAAAATCGAAAATATCCCAGAACCGGCCCGAATATATGCCGGACAGCGCGAATGTATGAT
>DASXVI010000198.1:0-1757 GCA_036504315.1 Nitrospirota bacterium | reverse complement strand
TGGCGAAGGCCTACGACGAGCAGGGCGCGGACGAGCTTACCTTTCTCGATATCACCGCAAGCCACGAGAAGCGCGGGACGATGCTCGATGTCGTCCGCCGCACCTCCGAGCAGGTGTTCATGCCGCTCACGGTCGGCGGTGGTATCCGCACGATAGAGGACATCCGCGAGCTTTTAAAGGCGGGCTGCGACAAGGTATCCATCAATACCACTGCGGTATACGACCCGCGCTTCATAAAGGCCGCGGCCGAGCGGTTCGGCAGCCAGTGCATAGTCGTCGCGATAGACGCGAAGCGCTCCGACCTCGTGACGGACGAGGAGCGAGCGCGCCAGATTGAAGAGGCGGCCGAAAAGCTCCCGTGGGCAAAAGAGGACGAGTTTAAGCACCTGTTCTTTCAGGGCGTGGGAGAGTCCGGGCTGCACTGGGAGGTCTTTACGCACGGGGGCCGCAAGCCGACATACATCAACGCAGTTGCCTGGGCGATAAAGATGCAGGAGTTTGGCGCGGGCGAGATACTTCTCACCAGCATGGACCAGGACGGCCAGAAGACCGGGTATGACCTTGAGCTTACATCCGCCATATCGGGCGCGGTAGGCATACCTGTAATCGCCTCCGGCGGTGTCGGCAACCTCGAACATATCTATGACGGATTTGTAAAGGGCAAGGCCGATGCGGCGCTTGCGGCTTCGATATTCCATTACAAAGAATACACCATCGGCGAGGCGAAGCAGTACCTGCGCGAACGCAATGTGCCAGTGAGATTATAATTGTAGGGGCCGACCCATGTGTCGGCCCGGGGTTTTATCAAAAATAAAATGCGAAGAAGGGCCGACACGATGGTCGGCCCCTACGGTTGGAATGGAGGGCCCGATGGAATTCAAGACGGTTGACATCAACATCCCCGAGAACTGCAATATTATTCTGGGCCAGTCCCATTTCATAAAAACCGTCGAGGACCTCTACGAGATAATGATAACGGCGGTTCCGGGCGCGAAGTTCGGCATAGCGTTCTCGGAGGCGTCCGGCGTCTGCCTGATACGCAGCGAGGGCAACGACAACTGGCTGAAAGGCGTCGCGGCTGACAATGTCAAGAATGTCGCGTGCGGCCATTTCTTCTGCATCGTGATGAGCGGGGCGTTCCCGATAAATGTGCTGAACGCGGTGAAGAACTGCCAGGAGGTCGCAAACATATTCTGCGCCACAGCCAACCCGCTTGAGGTGGTCGTCGCGGAGACGGCGCAGGGCAGGGGCGTGATGGGCGTCATCGACGGCTTCCCGCCGAAGGGCATCGAGACCCCGGACGATATTAGCCAGCGCAAGGGTTTTTTGAGGAAGATAGGGTACAAGCTTTAATAATGGAGGCAACGAGTAAAATGTTCGATGTTACTGCTTTGAAATTCGACGAGAGCGGGCTTATCCCGGCTATCGTGCAGGACGCCGAGACCGGCGATGTCCTGATGATGGCCTTCATGAACAAGCTGGCGGTAGAGAAGACGCTTGAAACCGGCCTCTGCCACTACTGGAGCCGTTCGCGCGGCAAGTTCTGGTTAAAAGGCGAGACCTCGGGCCACACCCAGACGGTGAAGTCCGCGTTCTACGACTGCGACGCAGACTGCCTGCTGTTCAAGGTGGACCAGAAGGGCGGCGCGTGCCACACAGGCAACCGCTCCTGCTTCTATACGAAGATTGAAGCGGAAGGCATATCCGAAGTCGGCCAGAAGGTGTTCGAGGTATCCGATGTCTATTCCGGCTCGGAC
>DASXVI010000197.1:0-5217 GCA_036504315.1 Nitrospirota bacterium | reverse complement strand
GGAGCGCCGAGATTATCACATCCTTCAGCCTTCCCTCGCCCATCAGGGTCCTGGGGTTTATCCTGTCCGGCCTCTGTTTCACGATGTCCAGCACTATTACATCGGCGGACTCCGCAAGCTCGCGCAACTCCTCCATCGCCTCTTCCTGGGCGGCCTTAGACGCCTTGGGCATGACCGAGACGAGCATAGCCTTCTCGCGCTTGTCCTTGATGTCGAAGGTCTCGGACTGGGCGCGCGTCATCTCGTCCTCGAGCGCGGTCACGAACTCCTCGGCGTCCACATCCAGTTGGTGGAACGGCATCGGCGGGATGAGCATCCACGGGTGGCCTGCCGGGTTCGGCGGCAGAAGGTGCGCCAGGTATATCCTGCCCGGAAAACCGTCCGGCAGGACGCCGAGCGCGGCGACTGCATCGAGCCGCAGGAGCGCAAGGTCGGTTAAGTCGTCGTTGGTCAGCGGCTCGTCCTTTAAGTGGGTATGAACAAGCCTGAGGCCCCGGAGCCTGCCGCCCGCCGTCGGGTAATCGGACAGCTCTGGTATCAGTATGCCCTGGGTGTCGCCCACTATAACGAACAGTATCTCCCCGCGCCTGTCTATTATGACGCCTATCTGGCGGTTTATCTCGCGGGAGAGCAGCGTCATGTACCGTCCAAGCTCGGCGGTGATTATCTCCGAGGGCGGGACCTTCCTCCTGTATATTTTTTCAATCCGCTTTATCTCGCCGGATTTTAACCCGGAAGTATTTCCATGCAGGTTAGTAATTTTGACAACCTCCCGTTTCCATGTTGTTGTAATTATTTATTATCCGTCAACCGGGCTTTCAATGTCAAGGCCGGAGATTGACACGGGGCAGCCTTTCCTGTATACTCGCCTCCTTGCTCAAAATCAGGAGGTAAAGATTTGAAGGTAGCAGTTTTCGTCGGGAGCGCCCGCAGGAAGGGCAATACCGAGGTGTTAATCCGTCAGGCGATGAAGGGCGCGGGTTGCCCTGATGGCCAGAAGATAACCTTTTTGTCCGATGTCGATTTTAAGGGCTGTTTCGGCTGCGGGGCATGCAGGGGCGAGGGCGCGCACGGCTGTGTCGTAGAGGACGGCATGCAGCGGCTCTATGAAGAGATAAAGGCTGCGGACGCGCTCATTCTCGGCTCGCCTATATATTATGGGGAAATAAGCGGCCAGATGAAGTCTTTCATGGACCGCTGGTACGCCTTCAGGGCCAAGGACAGAAGCCTCCGGGTAAAGCCGGGCAAGAAGGTTTTGTTCCTGCTTACCCAGGGCGCGGAAGGCGAGGACCGGTACATAAACCCGATAAACCGCCTGAAAAAGGTGCTTTCCGGTTATGAGATGTTGCCGGAAGTCCTTGTCGCCGACGATATCGAGGAAAAAGGCTCCGCCGCCGAAAAGCCGGAGCTTCTGGAGAGACTCCTCCAGGCCGGCAAACGGCTGAAGGGCAAAGAGAAAGAAAAAGCATAAAGGCTCGAAAAACAGGAGCGGCCCCTTTGTGGGGGGCCGCTCCTTGCCAACCGGTGGTATTCCGGCTTACTGGTCCGTAAAACTCGTCAAAAGGGCTTGTGCCTCATAGGAATTCCGCACTCCCTGGGCGCGGCTTCTGGTGTCCGCCAGCGACATCCTGATGCCTTCATGCCAGATATTTATCTCGCTGCGAAGCTCCTCGTTGTGCCCGCTCATGCATGGGATATAGCCGTGGTCGTCCTGTATAAGCGCGAGCATAGTCCTGTTGCTGGACTCGAGATACCCGATCACCTCGTTGGCCTGACTCCTCTGGTTCTCCGGCAGGATGTCGTTGACCGAGTGGTGCATCCTGTCGAGGGTCTCAAGCCTCTTTATTATCTTGCTTTCAATTGCACTCACCTGAAAACCCGTGCTCTGTTTGTAATCCTCCCACGAACTGCAGCCTGACGCATAAGCGTCGGCAAAACATGCCTTGAGTGACCAGTAGTCCTGTTCCGTATCGCTGATGAGCTTGTCGAACTTGCCGCCGTTGCCGGTGTCGTTGGATGCAAGGATCAGCCTGTCTCCCGCTGCGGCGGGCGACGCGAGGAACAGTAAAGCAGCTAAGGATACTATGCAGGACCTGAAATCCATTTCAACCCTCCTCTGTCATTTCCACAAAACCTTATCTCCGGCCTGGAACCATCCGTCATCCTTGACAGGCTGGTTATTTCATGTTGCGGAGCCTTGTTGAAATGCTTATCGGAATGCGGTCCGGGTACTTTAGAAGGAAAAGATTAAAATTGGGGATGGATAATGGATTGAAACGGCGGAAGAAGACGGCCGGGGATCACCCGGCCGCCGTATCGAGAAAATCAGCTTTTGAAATTAATGCGCCTGAACAGGCGTAATATACGGGGCCAGGACAAACGGCCCGGCGGCCTTCCCGGCCAAGTCGATGCACCGTTTGGATTCCTTTATCGACCTGCCTATGGCCTCCTGCCAGCCGCGTATGCCCTCCAGCAGGTTTTCGTTGCCCGTCTTCAGGTATCCCGCGCACCCCTTATCGTCCAGTATAAGGATCAGGAGCGAGATATTTATCTGGTCTATGTCGCCGACGAGCATCTTGAACAGGCCCCTCTGGTTCATGGGCAGCAGGCTGTCGGCCTTCAGTACGAGGTTGGCAAGGGCCGCCCTGCGGGCCTTTATCCGGCCAAGGGCCCCGGAAATCTCTTCGCGCTTCGCGCTGTCCGCCAGGCTGTCTGCGGCGATTGCGGTCCTTACTGTTTCATAATCGGACTGGGTGGCGTTGATTATCCTGCCGAGCTTGCCTGAGCCCGCCAGGCAGTCCGTGGCCCCCGTTGCCGTAAAAGTCAGGGCCATAAATAGGATTGTGATTAAATACTTCATTAAATTCCCCCTCTCATGCCTTTTCAGCTCATGAAGCCGCGCAAATAAGACGACAACGCACAGGCGCGCCGCAAGGTGGCGTACGAATGACTCCAAACTGCTTAAGGCTTTTACTACCGGACCGGGCTCCAAGGGACTGGGCGTCCCACTACTGCTGGCTTGCCGGTGGTGCTGGAAAACTGTTGAATGCTGGTTCAAAGAACAAAGGACGAAGGCAGCCCGAGATAATCCCTTATCAGCCCCCTGTCCCGATTGCGTGGAGGAATTATAGTTAAAAAAATTTAAAAAATCAAGCAAAATCCCTTAAAGCCTTTTAACTTGATAGTTTTGCTGAGTTTTTGTATACTTTCGGGAGCGTTAAGCAACTCACCCAAGTAAAGGTCGGACATGAAACCAAAACTCCTGAAGGTCGATTTTCACCTCCATACCCAGGAAGACCCCCACGACTATATTACTTACGACGCCCATCGGCTGATAGATATAATGACCGAAAAGGGTTATGATGCAATCGCAGTAACCAACCACGATAAATTCACCTGGAACCAGAGGCTCGAAGATTATGCAAGGGAGCGCGGGCTTATCCTTCTCCGGGGCGTCGAGAGGACGGTGCGGAAGCGGCATATCCTGCTGATAAACTTCACCGGCGAGCTTTCGGACTACCGTTCCCTCCATGATATCTATCTGTCGAAGAGGCCGGACAACCTCGTAATCGCCGCCCACCCATATTTCCCGATGCCGACCGCGTCCGGGAGCCTGGTCGACCACCACCCCGAGATATTCGACGCCCTCGAATACTGCCACTACTATGTAAAGAACATAAACTTCAACAATTGGGCGGTGCTGCGCGCGAAGGAAATCGGAAAGCCGCTTATAGGGTGTTCGGATTCTCACACGATGCGCCAGATGGGCAGGACCTTCTCTCTGGTCGAGTCCGAGAAGGACCCGGAGGCCATAATCGAGGCCATAAAGCTCGGCCGGGTACAGGTTATGAGCAGGCCGTTCAAGGCCGCCACCCTCCTCGGCATATCCTCCTCAATCTCCTTACGGAATGTCCGCGGCAGGCTCAAATGCCTAATTAAAAACGGCAGATACGGCTACCGGGGCGAAGAGCAGGAGGACTGACAACTGCGGCCCGCCGGACAAACTGGCGGGGAGGTAGACGCCCCCAACCCTATTTACCCGGCTAACCGGGGCTGCACTCCATCTTCCGGGTCGCCGGATTTGAACGCCATCTTCCCATTTATCCTAAGGCTAACCGGGCCACACTCATTCCGCCGGATGCGCCTTCTTGAACCCGTCTATCGCACCGTCCCAATAGAATATTATATTGTCGCCCTGGTACTCGAACAGGTTTATCGCCTTGCTCACAAGCACGAGGTTCGCCACACCTCCACCCTCCCTGGATACCTTATATAGCCCCGGATTGGCCACCCTTATTGCGAGGAACTGCGCGTCCGGGAACACGCTCTCTATCAGCTGCTTCGGCTTTCCGCCGCCTCCCATGAACACGAACAGCCCCCAGCCCGAGCCCCTGCTGCGGAGAAGTATCCAGGCTTCGTCAGGCAGGCCGTCAGAGTCGAAGTCCGCCGTGATGTGGTACGGCTCCGGGTAGAGGTTGCTGTAACGCTCCCAGTCGTCGTAAAAGTCCTGCTCACCGGGCAGACGCCAGCCGGAAGGCAGGTCAAGCGCGTAGACTGGGAGGGTGATACAGGTAATAATGAAAAAAGAAAGAAGGGCAAAAACATGCTTCATTTTGCCTCCTATAAATGTATGCCTTGGATAAAGCTTCAGGGAGGTGCAGAAATGCTCGGAAGGGGCTAATCGCTAATCCATGTACGCCGGAAAGACTTGGTCTTGCTCTCCCACCAGAAAAACGAGTTAGCGCTTTCGTATAGAAAAAAATCTATTGCAGAATTTTTCAGTTTAAGCACTTTCGGTTCATCCGGAAGGCATTCAAAATAACCTTTCCCGCAAGCTGTTTCATATTTTCCGGGCTTTACTTCGTCAATGCACATATTATGCAAATAAATATTATCGACACTCTCATCAAGTTTATATTTATTACATGAGCCATCTTTTTGGACCATAAAAACAAACAGCCCCCAACCGGGAGAATCCTTTTTTATCAATATCCAGGCATCATCCTTCTTCCCGTTCCCGTCGAAATCCGCGCAGACATGAAACGGGACAGGAACATCTTTTCGGAATTCTTTCCAGGCTTCCTGATAATCGGACTCGGTTGGAAATCGCCAGCCGTCAGGGGCTTCCGGCCCCGCGTAAGCCGTGGACGCCATGCAAATCAAAAGGGTGGCTATCAATATTACTCGCACTTTACGCCAGCCTTGCCTTCAGTTTCA
>DASXVI010000196.1:0-3236 GCA_036504315.1 Nitrospirota bacterium | reverse complement strand
CGGAATCCAAGCCCCGGACGAGACTGCACAACATAAACCCGAAATACAGCTTTTCAAACTTCGTGGTGGGCCCGTCCAACCAGTTCGCGCACGCGGCCGCCCTTGCCGTCGCCGAGAACCCCGCAAGGGCCTACAACCCGCTTTTCGTATACGGCGGCGTGGGCCTCGGCAAGACGCACCTCCTCTCCGCGATATGCGGCTATGTCAAGGAGCGCTCTCCAAAAACCAAAGTGACCTTCCTGACCTCCGAAGAGTTCACCAACGACCTCATCAGCTCGATACACTACAACCGGATGAACGACTTTCGGAACAAGTACAGGAACACCGATGTCCTTGTGATAGACGACATCCAGTTCATCGCGGGCAAGGAGCGCACACAGGAGGAGTTCTTCCACACCTTCAACACCCTGCACGAGTTTTCGAAGCAGATAATAATATCCTCCGACCGCTTCCCGAAAGAGATGCCGGACATGGAGGAGAGGCTGCGTTCGAGGTTCGAGTGGGGGCTGATAGCGGACATACAGGCGCCGGACCTCGAGACCAAGGCGGCCATCGTCGAAAAGAAGGCCATGCAGGAAGGCATAAATATCCCGAACGACGTCGCGATGTTTCTGGCCACGAACATAAAGAGCAATATCCGCGAGCTTGAGGGCTCCCTGATAAGGCTCGGCGCGTATGCATCCTTGACGGGCCGCGAGATATCCCTTGAGCTTGCGAGGACGGTGCTGCGCGATATCATTACCGAGAAGGAGAAGGTGATGGGCCCCGACGAGATGATAAAAATCGTGGCGGACCATTTCCAGATAAAGGTGTCTGAGCTGAAATCCAAAAAGCGAACGCGCAACTTCGTCCTGCCGCGCCAGGTTGCAATGTACCTGTGCCGCACGGTAGCGGGCGCGTCCCTGCCGGAAGTAGGAAAGTTCTTCGGCGGCAAGGACCACACCACCGTCCTGCACGCATGCCGGCAGATAGAGGAGAGGCGGGGCGCTGACATAAAGTTTGATGCGGAAGTAGAATCTTTGGCAAGGGCCGTGAAAGGATAAAGCCGTTACTTTCTCTTTGGAAAAAGAGAAAGTAACACAAAGAGAAACCGGCGTCATAAAAGATGTTTAAAATTCTTATACGAGAGAAAGGGGTTTCCAAGAGATGAAATTCCGTATCAGGAAAGACGAGTTTTTAAAGGGGTTGTCGAGGGTCCAGTCGATTGCCGACAAGCGCAACACGATGCCGATACTGTCCAACGTGCTTATCGAGAGCGTCGAGGGCGGGATCGCCATTACGGCGACCGACCTGGAAATCGGCCTTCGCGGCGTGTACGAGGCACAGGTCGATGAGCCGGGCGGACTGACGCTTTCTGCCCGCAAGCTGTTCGAGATCGTCCGCGAGCTGCCGCTCGAGGAGGTGACGGTTGAGTCCTCCGAGAACAACTGGGCCACGATAAAGAGCGGCTCGGCAGTCTTCAAGTTCACGGGCCTGTCCAAGGACGAGTTCCCGACCCTTCCCGAGATGGAAGGCGCGGACTTCGTGCCGGTCGATGCGGCCCTGATGAGCGACCTGATAAAGAAGACCATATTCGCCGCCGGCGACAACGACACCCGGTATGTCCTGAACGGGATTTACATGGTGCTTTCCCCGTCTGACGCGGGCACGACGGTCCAGATGGTCGGTACAGACGGACACCGCCTCGCGGTCCTGAGGAAAGAAATCGAAGGCATAAAGGCGACCGGCTCCGCGATCATCCCGAAGAAGTCCGCGACCGAGCTTCGGAAGCTCCTCGAAGAGGGCCAGGAGGGAAAACTCCAGATGGCCCTGTCGAAGAACCACATCGTCTTCAAGATAGACGGCATCTACATGGTGACCCGGCTCATCGAGGGCAACTACCCGAACTACGAGCAGGTCATACCGGCGGCGAACGACAAGACAGTCACGGTTGACAAGCAAGCGCTGTCGTCGTCCCTGCGCCGCGTGTCGCTGCTGTCCCGCGAGCGGACCAACGCGGTCAAGTTTGCGCTGTCCAACGACAAGACGGTGCTCTCCTCCCAGAACCCGGAAATGGGCGAGGCGAGGGAAGACCTGCCGGTCGAGTACCGGGGCGACGAGATAGAGGTCGGCTTTAACGCGAAGTACCTGCTGGACGCGCTCTCCGTGATGGATACCGACGCGGTCCAGCTCCTGATGAAGGACTCGCTGTCGCCGTGCATCATCAGCCAGACCGGCGCGGGCGACTACCGTTGCGTCGTGATGCCGATGCGGGTGTAATTAGTCTTTATGCGCTCGGGTATGCCTCCAAGCCGGGTCAAACGGATGTCGGCCGCGCGCGACCAAGTAGCATTTGCGTCGAGCTACGCCCTAACAAATGCAACTTTGTCAGCCCCGGCCTCCGCATTTGCCCCGTTTGGCGGCACACCCTCCGCGCCGCCTGAGACTGATAGGTTTTCTTTTTGGTCCTTTTCTTTTTTTAAATAAGAAAAGGACGGTTGTTGTCTGGCACTTTATTTAGATGTATCTAAAAAATATCTCGCTCCGCAACCTGCGGAATTACCGGTCTTTGGAACTGGGCCTTGGCCCGGGCCTGAACCTCTTTTTCGGGGACAACGCCCAGGGCAAGACGAACCTGCTCGAGGCCGTGGCGCTGCTTGCGAGCCTCCGCTCCTTCAGGGGCGTGAAGGGCTCGGCGGCGGTCGCGTGGGGCGAGAAGGAATGCATAATTAAGGGCGAGACGGAAGCCCTGCGCGAAGGCGGAAGCGTCCGCACGCGGAGGATGCAGCTTTCGATAGAGAAGGGCGGGCGGCGCGTTACGCTCGACGGCAAAAAGCCCGAGAGCCCGGCCGAATACCTTCTGACGCTCAGGGTGTCGAGTTTTTCGCCCGAGGATTTGTTCCTCGTGCGCGAGTATCCGGCGAGCCGCAGGCGGTTTCTGGACCGCTCGATATTCTACCTCCAGCCGGGCTACCTGGATATAGCCAGGAACTGCGGGAACGCAATCAAGCAGCTCTCCTCCTCGCTGAAGGCCGGCGACCGCAAGGTGGCCGAGTCCTGGGAGGAAGTGCTTGCGCCCCTTGCCGCGGAAGTCTGCTGGCGCAGGCGCAGGAAAGTGGACGAGCTGGGCCCGCTGGCCGCCGCCATGTTCAACGAGATATTCGGCGTCGGCGGCCTGGGCTTTTCTTACAAGACGCAGGCGAAGGGCGACAGCGTGGGGGAGCTGACGGAGAGCTTCCGGTCCCTGTTCGAAAAGA